>NZ_VISM01000001.1:0-300000 GCF_007827455.1 Lutibacter sp. Hel_I_33_5 | reverse complement strand
TAAAAATGATTGTGATAACGATACATTATTAATTACTGTAAATCCAGTAGGCCCAACATGTCATAAAGGAACAGATACTTGTTGGGATGAAAAAAACAATCAAAATTTTGGTTTTATAACAAAATTAGAAAATACAATAGAGAATCGAATTAAAAATGCTGATTCAGAAAAATCTTATGTTGCATCACTTTTTGCAAAAGGGATTAACAAAGTTGCTCAAAAAGTAGGAGAGGAAGCAGTAGAAGTTGTTATTGAAGCAAAAGATAATAACGATGATTTATTCTTAGATGAAAGTGCCGATTTACTTTTTCATTATCTTATGTTGTTGCAAGCAAAAGGTTTTAAATTGAATGATGTTGTTGAAGTTTTAAAATCTAGAGAGAAATAAAAATATTATATTCCATTTTTGTAATATAATATTCAATGAAATTAATTACTCTAATAGTAAATAAAGTGGTAAAGATTTTAAAAAATTAAAGTACCCTAAAAATGAACAAGTTCCCCCTTATGATTTAGTATACATTGTTTACTTTTATCTAAACTTATGATAAAACAAAAACAAACTATTTTCTTCCTATTTATTTTAATGAATTGTCTGCTTAATGCACAATTAATTCATCAAAATGATTTTAATACTGAATCCAATTGGGATAGCGCATATAACTTTAACCGTAGAACTAATTTTACTCATCACACCAATGGTGGATATAATAATTCGGGCTATATACAAGTAAAAGTTTCAAAAGGAGAGCATTATGGAGGGGAGATGAAATTTATCTTTGCTAATAATAATTTGCAAGATCCTCAAGAAATATATGCACAATATAAAGTGTATTATGAATCAACAATGGATTCATATTCAGGTAAATCTCCTGGTTTTGATGGTACAAGAGGTGTTGCCGGTTGGGGAAATAAATCATCCGACGGAACAAATGGTTGGTCGGCTAGAGGATCAATTTCACCAAGTGGAGCTACCAAAACAAGGAATAGGTACTATGTTTATCATAAAGATATGAGTAGAGCGAATGGTAAAACCTGGGGAGATAGTTGGTATTGGTCTGGTGGTAATTCTACTATGCAACACAATACGTGGTATACAGTAGAGCAATATATTAAAGTTAATGATGTTAGTAGTAGCAACGGAGTTCTTAAAGCCTGGATAGATGGAGTTAAAGTTTTTGAAAAGATAAATATTAGGTTTACTACGACATCGAATAATAATTTTGATAAAGTTTATGCATATTGGTTTAATTATTATCATGGTGGATCTGCAGTATCTCCAAAAGACGCTTATATAAGAATAGATGATTTTAAATTATCTACCAATGCAATATTGTCAGTTGCAAATAATGGCATAAATACAGTAACTATTTTTCCAAACCCAGCTAAAAATTATATTTCAATAGAAGGAGCAAAAGATTTAAATTCTATTGAAATTATTGATTTAAATGGTAAAATAGTAATTTCAAAAAAAGGAGATTTCAAAAAAATAGATATAAGCGCTTTAAGCAAAGGAGTGTATTTTCTTAAGCTAAGAAAAGAGAATAGTATTAAATTACAAAAGCTTATTAAAAATTAATTTGTTATGAATAAAAATTACTTTCTAATAGTCATTTTAAGTATAATAACTTCTTTGAGTACAGTTGCACAAGATGCTAAAATTTGGCAAAAATATACAGGAGCAATTTCAGGTGCAGCAGCAGCAAATATTCCAGATTTACCAAATTATGGATTTGCAGGTTATAAATTAGGTAAAATGGAAATTCCTGAGAGTACAGGAACTATTTTTAATGTAACAACCTACGGCGCAATTCCCAATGATGATGTTTCTGATGTAGATGCGATTCAGGCAGCAATTAATGCAGCGGAAAGCGCAGGTGGAGGTATTGTTTTTTTTCCTAAAGGAGAGTTTACTGTAAATTCTGTAGCAGGAAACTATACATCAATAAAAATAACAAAATCGAATATTATAATAAAAGGTAGTGGATCTGAGCTTGGAGGTACAGTAATAAACATGAAAACTGTAATGTCTCAAAAACCTGGGATTACTACGTTGTGGAATACTCCTAAAATGTTTGTTTTTGATGGAGATTATGGCGCTTCAGCAAAATTAGCTCTAACTGCTAATTCGTATAAGAATTCAAACTTTGTCGTGGTTGCAAATGCCAGTAGTTTAGTTAATTATAAATATGTGCGAATGGAAATGGCAGCAAATACAGCCGCAAATAGTTTGTACTTAGATGGTAAAACCAATACTCGAAGTATTTGGAGTAATATAAACACCAAAGGAGTTGAGGGGAAAGAGTTTCATGAAATTGATAGAATAGATGGAAATAAAATATATTTTAAAGATCAAATAATAAATGATTTAAAAGCTGCTCATAATTGGACAATTAGAGGGTATAAGATGATGGGAAATTCTGGTTTTGAGGATATTCACTTTAAAGGAAATTTCACAGATGATTTTGTACATCATAAAGATTATATTCATGATTCTGGATGGGCTGCGATAGGTTTTAGTGACGCTGCACATTGTTGGGTTAGACGTTCACGTTTTTCTAATGTAACAAACGTAGTTTCTACAGGCCATAGTTACGCTGTATCAATCATACAATTATTAGTTGATGGAAATAGAGGACATTCTCTAGTTGGAGCTGGAGGTTCTTCAAGAATTTTAATGGGCTTAATTTGGGATGACACTAATAAAGGACAATGGCATGGTATAGATGTTTCTGGAAGAACTACAGGTTCTGTTGCTTGGAGAATTGATGCAACTAACGGAAGAGGGATGGATATTCATGGAAATTATCCAAGATCTAATTTGTACGATTTATATGCAGGCTATAATGTAACTGGTAATGGTGGTAACTATACAAATTTACCTAACCATTTAGGAGGGCTTACTTTATGGAATTATAATAGAACAGGACCAAGTGTGAGTAATTATGATTTTTGGAGTGATTGTGGTAGTAATTATTGTGGTGCTGCTGTAGCAAATCCAATTATAGTAGGGTATCATGGAAGTTCTACAACTTTTAAGCAATCAAATATAAAATATGAAGAAAGTAATGGTGCAAAAGCATTTCCAGAATCTTTGTATGAAGCCCAGGTAACCCATCGTTTAGGATCTAGACCATCTTGGTTTGATAAAGCAATTGCTAAATTTAATTTATTAAAAAAAGATTGGTATATAAGATTATCAGTTGAAAATAATAGCATAAAAGATTTTAAGGTGTATCCTAACCCTACTAATAGAGAGTTAAATATTAGTTTACCATTAAACCATTCAGTTCAGAAAATAATAGTTTCAGATATTAATGGTAGAAACATCTTATTACAATCTATAAAAAAGAACAGTACAAAAGTTACAATAGATTTAGAAAATAAAGCTATCTCTAAAGGGATTTATTTATTAAAAATCATTCAAGACAAGTCTATAGAAACTATTAAAATAATTAAAAATTAAATTGAGTTTATCCTTTACCACCAAACTAAAAAGATCTTTTTAATTTCTCCATTTGGTTCTTTTAGCCAACAAAGAGGAGAAAATTGTCTTTCTAAAATTGATTTCGTTATTTCTTTAAATTCAGAAAAACCTAACCAATCAATATTTGTAAATGGAATTATTAACCAGTCTTTTTTATTAGGAATATAGAACTTATAATTTTTAAAATGCTGAATTTGTTCTAGATTGATATAGAAACCAATAATACAATCAGGGTTGATTTTTTTTAGCTGAATATTTTGATTAGA
Source organism: Lutibacter sp. Hel_I_33_5 (assembly GCF_007827455.1). NCBI lineage: Bacteria > Pseudomonadati > Bacteroidota > Flavobacteriia > Flavobacteriales > Flavobacteriaceae > Lutibacter > Lutibacter sp. Hel_I_33_5. The sequence goes on along the minus strand of NZ_VISM01000001.1, from coordinate 296,247 downwards.
ATATGGAACAAATAATTGTGCTTTAAAATATACTTGTTGTTCAACTTCTTTAGGTTTTAAATTGTATTCTTTCAAATACTTTTTACATTCTTTAGAATAGAGCAATGGTAGCTGTTTTTCTTTAAGTTTATTTAATTTTTCTACTAAGGAATCTTTTTTATTAGGTCCAATAAAACATTCAATTTGATCTTTATCAATAGAATCATCATATAAATAAAACTTATAAATGATTTCTAAGTGAATTGGTTTTTTGTCTTTTAAAATGATACTATCCAATTCTCCTAATGTTATTTTTTCTTGTTGAATTTGAATATTTTCACATACAATCGAAATATTATTTTTTTGCTGAAGTTCAAAAGAAACCAAACGCTCAATATATTTTCCAAGCCGAAGTTTTTCATCAATTTTTAAATTAATTTGTATTGATTTAGAATTTAATTCAAATTGATTTAATTCATAAATTGCATTGCCTTTCCATAAACAATTTGTTTGTAAATACCCTTCGTATCTTTTTTGTAGAAGTTTTGATTTTTGATGCATATCAAATTCGAAGTTACAAATCTATTTTGTAAATTGTTGGTCTAAATTTAATCAAAATGCATTTCAACAAATCAAGCTTTCAATACTTAAAAGATTTAAAGAAAAATAATAATCGTGATTGGTTTGCAGACACTAAACCTGTTTTTAAAGAAGCTCAAGATAATGCAAAGGAACTTTATGCCTCAATAAGAGAAAGTCTTGAACAACATGATGAGATAGATAAATTCAAGTTATTTAGAATTTATAGAGATGTACGTTTTTCTAAAGATAAAACGCCGTATCAACCCCATTTTGCTGGATCATTTTCTAGATTAGGAAAAGAATTACGTGGAGGTTATTATTTAAGAATAAGACCAGGAGAGTCCTTTTTAGCAGGTGGGTTTTGGGAACCAAACAAAGAAGATTTGTTTAGAATTAGAAAAGAAATTGAGTTAGATGCATCAGAATTTAGAAAAATCCTAAAAGCCGAAAACTATATAAAGTATTTTGGAGGAAAATTTGAAGGACATGAATTGAAATCTGCTCCAAGAGGATTTGATAAAGAGCATTCGGATATTGACTTATTACGTAAAAAAGGATTTATTGCTGTAAGAAATTTCACCGATAAAGAAGTTTTATCACCTAATTTTTTATCTGAAATAGATAAAAGTTATAAAGCACTACGTCCTTTTTTTAACTTTTTTAGTGATGTGTTAACCACAAATTTAAATGGCGAATCTATTATAGATTAATGAATTCAGTTTTTACCACTACACGAAAAGTTACTTCCAAAGAAATTGATGACCTAAATCATGTAAATAATGTTGTATACATTAAATGGATGGATGAAGTTGCTTTTCAACATTGGTCATTCTTAACAAAAGATAGCCCGTTTCCAGAATATGTTTGGGTAGTAATACGGCATGAAGTAGATTATTTAAAACAAGCACTTTTAGATCACGAAATTACTATAAAAACATGGGTAGGTGAGTCTAAAGGATTTAAATCTGAAAGGCATATGGAGTTTTATTTAAATGAAGTATTGATTGTTAAGACACTAACAATTTGGGGAATGCTTGATGCTTCTAACTATAAGCCTGTTAGAATTACTGAAAAAGTTTTAAATGTGTTACAACCTAACAAATAAAGGTATCTTTGCAGAAAATTAGAGATAAATGTCAACATTTTCTGCATTAGGTATTAATAAAGATTATATAAAATCTATTAAAGAATTAGGGATTTCTACACCTTCAGAAATTCAAGAAAAAGCAATTCCTGTTTTATTAAACACCAAAACTGATTTTATTGGTTTAGCTCAAACAGGTACTGGTAAAACAGCAGCTTTCGGATTGCCAATTCTACATCATATTGATGATAAAAAAGACGAAATTCAGGCGTTAATATTATCGCCAACAAGAGAATTGGTTCAACAAATTAAGAAGCAATTATTCAAGTTTACAAAATATGTAGACACAAAGATATTTGTTGAAGCGGTGTATGGTGGAGAGAAAATTGATCGTCAAATCAATAATTTAAAAAGAACCACACATGTTGTAGTGGCAACTCCAGGTAGATTAATCGATTTAATAGAACGTGGAGAAATTGATATAAAAAATATTAAGAACCTTGTACTAGACGAAGCTGACGAAATGCTAAGCATGGGCTTTAAGCAAGATCTAAATAGAATTTTAAAGTATACGACTTCAGAAGAAAGAAATACCTGGTTGTTTTCTGCAACGATGCCAGAAGAAATTCAGAAGATTATAAAAACATATATGGATCCTAATGCTTCTAGGGTAGAAATTAATAGAAATTCTCTGGTAAATGAAAATATTAGACATCAGTTTACAAGAACAACTATTAAAGGAAAAACAGCAGCGATCATTACGTTTTTAGAAACAAGACAAACACAAAGAGGTATTATTTTTTGTAGAACAAAAGCAGGTGCTCAAAGTTTGAATGCACAATTATTAGAAGAAGGGTTTTCTACAGGAGCGTTAGAAGGCGATATGCAACAAAGAGATAGAGAGAAAGTAATGCGTGCTTTTAAAAATGAAAGTATTCAATATTTAATTTCTACTGATGTTTCTGCAAGAGGAATTGATGTTAGAGATTTAAATTTTGTGATTCATCACCAATTACCAGAACAATTAGAATATTATACACATAGAAGCGGAAGAACTGCTAGAGCAGGAAAAACTGGAATTTCAATTGCATTTGTTTTACCAAGTGAAATTGAGCGAATCCATGAAATACAGAAAGAACTAAATATCAAATTTACCGAAGTTAAAAATTAAGATGGAATTTATTTACGTTTTAGATATCCTTGGAACGTTTGCATTTGCAATTAGTGGCGCTTTGTTTGCTTCTGATAAAAAATTCGATTTATTTGGTGTTATCATTATTGCTTTTGTAACAGCAGTAGGAGGTGGAATGATAAGAGATGTTCTTATAAACGGACATCCAATTAATTGGATTGGTGATCTTAATTATGTTTGGACGATTCTAATCGCTGTGGTTTTTACATTTTTACTGAAAAGTAAAATTGCACCGTTAAGTAAAACGTTGTTTTTATTTGATACAATTGGAATTAGTGTTTTTACTTTATTAGGGTTGCAAAAAGGACTGGCATTTAATTTACATCCGTTTATTGCTTTAATTATGGGAATGATTTCTGCAGTTTTTGGAGGTGTTTTACGCGATGTTTTAACCGCAAGAGTGCCATTGATTTTTGAAAAAGAAATTTATGCTTCAGCTTGTTTATTAGGCGGAATCACCTATTTATTAACAGATTATTTTGATTTACAAGAAAATATTCAATTTATAGTTTCTGGTTTAGTCATTGTAATTATTAGACTGATTGCCGTAAAATATCAATTAAAATTACCTAAAATTAAAGACGATTTATTTACTAAAAACTAGCATATGAAACCAGTAGAGTTTGCAGATATCAAAGAGTTTAAGACAATGTTAGGTAAGGAGTTACCAACAGGGAACTGGTATACAATAACTCAGCAAATGATTAATGATTTTGCTAATGCAACATTAGATAAGCAATGGATTCATGTTGATGAAGAAAGAGCAGAGAAGGAGAGTCCGTTTAAAAGTACTGTTGCTCATGGATTTATGTCTGTTGCTATGATTTCTAGGTTGTTAGAAGAAGTTTTTTCAATTAAAAGTGTAAAAATGGGACTTAATTATGGAATGAATAAAGTTCGTTTCCCTAATCCTGTACCTGTAAATAGTGAGCTAAGAATGCTTTCAACTATTAAAGAAATTGAAGAATTAGATAATAACGGGATTAAAGTGACATTTTCTTGTGTCATAGAAATAAAAGGTCAAAAAAAACCAGCATGTGTTGCAGAATTTTTAGCTGCATTATTTGAATAAAAAAAGCTACCATAGGCAGCTTTATATATTTAACAAGATATTTATTTTTTAAGTTAAGATGCCTTTTGCATCTACTTTTTTACTATACCAATAGAGAAAGAAACTAAATACAAGTGTTACTATTGGCATAATTACAGCTCCAGGACCATAAACTTCCATTGCTCCGCTAATAAAAACATTGTAAGTCATTTGTGCTAGCACTGCAATTAATGAAATTAATAAAACAGATTTAGCTAATTTCTTTTTTAATAAAAGTAAAAGACTTCCAATAACTCCTGCAAAAACAGCTATTGCAAATGCTCCCATAACCCAAGAAGGTGTGTTTTCTACCATTTCTAAAATTTTAGGATCTTGATACATAGCTTTAAAACTATCAGTTTTATAAGCTTGCTGTAAATACATATTTACACCCATGGCATTCCATATAATTGCAAATATTGATATCCCTAATAGCCATTTTTTTGAATTGTCAGTTTTTGTTGTCATAATATATTTGTTTAGTTGATTGATAATTTAAATATAGTAAAAAAGATTTTTTTATTTATAAAATGTAAAGTATATTTGTCATTATAGAAAGTTAATTTGTCTAATTGTAAAATTAAATGCCATGTCAAAACAAACAATTTGTGAAAGAGAAAGAAGTCATTTAGAAAAAATGAATAAATTTCAACTAGGAAATCAATTTAAAAAAGTAGGTTTATTTATTGCAATTGGTGCGTTTGTATTAATGATTGGAAGAAAATATATAGAAAATTCTGAATGGATTCGACCAATACTACAAGCAATTTTATTAGTAGGATTATTAATCATCTCTTTATCAAAAGAAAAAATAGAAGATGAGTTTGTAGATAGTTTACGCTCTCAATCTTATAGATTAGCTTTTTTAATGGCTATTGTATATTCTCTTGTACAACCATTAATAAACTTTGGAGTCGCGTTTTTACTTAATGAAAATGATGAGTTAAAGTCTTTTAATTATTTTCAAGTGTTGTTTTTTATGCTAATTGTTCAGCTAATGTTTTTTTGGCAGTTAAAAAGATATAATAAATAAGATGAAAAATACTTTAAAAGTACAACGTGCAATGTTAGATTTAACACAAGAAGATTTAGCGAAAAAAATAGGTGTTTCTCGTCAAACAATTAATTCTATTGAGAAAAACAGGTATGTACCCTCAACAGTTTTGGCGCTAAAACTATCTAAAGTATTCAATGTTTCTGTAAATGAATTTTTTAGCTTAGAAGAAAATGATTAATAAATTTTTAAAGTTTTAAAAATACAGTCGCTGGCTTTCCTAATAATTCACCTTTAGGTAAATCGATTGTTATTGTAAACCAATTTCCTTCTTTTAAAACGTTATTTCCTTTAAATTCTACTGTAGATTTTAGTTTAATAGAAGTCAGGTTTTTATTCATCTCTGCATCCGTAACAGTAATTTTATAACCATTTCTTTCTTTTTCTAGTAATAATGATGATGGAGCAGAAGTAGTGATTTTCCAATTTGCGTCTATCACTAATTCTTCACTTTTATCATAAAAAACGGCGCCGATTATTTCTTTATTCTTTGTTGCGGCAGCTTGTAATTTAGTGGTATTTGATAAAACTTTAATTGTTTGATTATTAAAAGCTTGTTGAGGTTTTTCATCACCAAAATAAACCAAATAACCATAAGTTCCATTGGTGATATTTTGACCGTGATTTATCGCTAATTGAAAGATATCAATGTTTTTTGGAAGGTCTTTTCTTTTTTTATTTAAACCGTTTAGTTCTTGCCACTTTGTGGCTCTATGTTCAGTTTGTAATACTACGTTTCCTGTGGTGTGATTTTGTAAAATACCATAAGAGAATCCACCTTTTTGTGAAGTCCAAATAATGTTTTCAGATGTGTTTGAAAGCTCTTGAGAAAAGCTTTTATCATCTAAAGTAATCTCACCTGTAGCTATTGAATTAGAAGAAACAGTGTTATTCCATAAAGTTTGATCTATGGTTGTCCAAATATTACCTTTTACTTCTGGAGTATTATTTGTAATTCCGGAGCCTAATGCCAACATATAATCACCTAAAAAGAAATAAGACTTATGTGCTTTTACATTGTAAATAAAATCAGTGTCAAATTTTAAACCAACTCTATCATTTACACCTTCTTTAGCTGAAGCATTCATTTTTTCAAAAATAAACCCTGCTGCTGCATTTTTACTTCCACTAGTTGCGGCAGTTGCAAAATTATGCTTACTAATAAAACCTCTCCAATTGGTTATAGGCACTAAGTTTTCTTCTCCTTGTCTACTGGTTACCCCAGGAATAGCTGTTAAATTCCAACCACCCATCGCTTCTTGATATTCGTTTCCATTTCTAAAAAACAACGTTAAACCGTCATTTGTGAAATAATTATAACGATCATGAAATAAGGCACTTTCACTACCATCACATCGAATAGAAGCCATATTTAAAATAGTAGAATGATTCTCGGTTTTCTGTACTAAATCATCATTATTAAAAAACCATCGACTTCCTGAATACTGTTTTTCAGGGTGGTTGTTCATTGTTATATGAAACTTTTTAGTATCACTTTGAAAATCTTCTAATTCGTTAATTTGTTCCTTCGTTAAATCGTCTTTAAAATTATTGAGTAAAGATTTCACCAATAAAAAACTTTTAATAATTTGCTTTTTCTTTCTGTAAACCATGCTTTTTCTTCCTAAACAAGGTAGCTCAAAACCTTTATAATAATACCAAGAAGAGCCTTGAAGATAGTTGAAAATGGGTGCTAAGTTTTCTTGTGAAAGATTTGCATCCCAAGGTGTGTCCTTAAATTTTGATAATAATTTTAAAGCATTATATGTTCCGTCAATAGGATATCCCCAAACTAAAGATTGTTTTCCGTGACCCCAACCTGCACCATCTGCGGTAAAACCTTCATTCCAAAAAGCAGTATCATAAGTATTATGTGAAACACTTGAAAGTGATTTTATGGCAACCTCTTGAAGTACATCAATCATTTTAGTAGATTTCATCATAACTGCTGCAGGCAATAATGATCTGTAGGCTAATGCATTTCCGCCAACCCACCAAACGTGATTTCTAAAACGTGAAACACTTACAATATTATCATCGGTTTCATCATCTCTTTTTGGCTTTGTCCAAGATTGCATGGCAATTTCTTTAATGCTTTTATTTAATAGTGTTAAATCAGCATGTACGTTTTTATCATTTTCAATTGTATCCATAGCATCAACAAGAGCGAAATAGATATTTACAGCTGCATTTGGAATAGCGAAGCATGATGAATGAAACCTTCCAAACGTATCTGGTCTTCTTTGTTCTAAGTTGGCATAAAAAGCAATTCCTTTAAATAGTTTTTTCTGAGTTTCAGTTAAATTATTGACATCTATGTTTTTAGAGCGATACTTTTCAGCTATTCTCCACAGTCTATTAAAAGCTTCAGTAAGAAATTTTCCTCCATCACGCTGTTTTTTTTCTGAGATATTTTGTATCCAATCATCTGTAAGAATTAAATCACTTTTATCTTTTAAATCGATAAAAAGACCATCATTATTTAATAAAGAAATACATTCATCTGCACTTTTTTTAGTGCGTAACGATTTTACTCGATGCTTTTTTATGGACAAGTTTTTTCTAAACTCATTAATCGTATCATCTTTTGTTGAGTTAAATTTTACAGAATTACTCTTACATCCGTAAAAAAAAGAGATAGCAAATAAAACAAGGTAAATTTTTATTGGAGGAACTTTCATAGGAATAATTTATTAAACAAATTTAGAGTTCTTAAAATTAGAAACAAAAATTTAGAACCTATAATTAGGTTTTCTGGGGTTTTCAACTACCAAAATTCATATGAAACCTTTATTAGTCCAAAGTAAAATCATATCTTTGTAAAATATTATTTACAAAATATCTTACTATAAATATGGCAAAATCGCAGCAGACCTATAATAAAAGTGAAAAAGAGAAGAAACGTTTAAAAAAACGTGAGGACAAGAAGAAGAAAATGGAGGCTCGGAAATTGGAGAAAGAAGAAGGAGGAAGTAAAGGTATTCAGTTTGCATATGTAGATCATAATGGTAATTTAACAGATACGCCACCAGATCCAGAATTAAAGGTTGAATACGAGTTAGAAGATATTCAGATTTCTGTTACTAAAAAAGAAGATTTACCAGAAGAAGATCCTATTAGAAAAGGAAAAGTTTCTTTCTTTGATTCTTCTAAAGGTTTTGGTTTTATTATTGATACAGAAAATAACGAAAAGTATTTTACACACGTAAGTGGTATTATTGATGAAATTACAGAAAATGATAAAGTTTCTTTTGAATTAGAAAAGGGGCAAAGAGGTATGAATGCTGTAAGAGTAAAGAAAATATAAGTTTATAAAAAGCATATAATAAATTAAAAGCTCTCATTTTTGAGAGCTTTTTGTTTTAAATAACTAAACAAGTAATGGCAAATCAAATTAAAGGGCAAGAAGAAATATTAAGAAAGTTAAATATTTATGAGCTAAATCCTATGCAAGAGGAAGCTATTGCTGCGATTAATGAAAATGAAAACACCATTCTTTTATCACCTACAGGTACCGGTAAAACAGTAGCTTTTGCTTTACCGTTATTAGCATCGCTAGATAAAGAATCTAATGAAATACAAGCTTTAATTTTGGTGCCTTCTAGAGAATTAGCTATACAAATAGAACAAGTAATTCGTTCTATGGGCTCTGGATATAAAGTAAATGCTGTGTATGGTGGTAGACCCATGTCTAAAGATAAAATTGAATTAAAGCATTTACCAGCAATTTTAATTGGTACACCAGGTAGAATTTCAGATCATTTTGCCAATGATCGTTTTTCAAAAGAATTTATTAAAACCTTAATTTTAGATGAATTTGATAAATCTTTAGAAGTTGGATTTGAGTATGAAATGAGAGGGGTTATAAATCAATTATCTACTTTAAGTAAACGAATATTAACATCTGCAACACAGGGAGTTGAAATCCCAGTCTTTGTTAATGTTAATCAACGAAAAATCATTAATTACTTAGGGACTAAGCAATCGAAATTAACAATTAAAACGGTGATTTCTCCTTCAAAAAATAAACTAAATACACTATTGCATTTATTAAATCATGTTGGAAATCAACAAGGAATTATTTTTTGTAATTTAAAAGATAGTATACAAACTGTAAGTAGTTTCTTGGAGAGTAAAAATATAAGTCATGGTTGTTTTAATGGCGGGATGGAGCAAAAAGATAGAGAACGTTCTTTAATTAAATTTAGAAACGGAACCAATCAATTATTAATAGCAACAGATCTTGCTGCTCGTGGTATTGATGTCCCTGAAATGAAATTCATTATTCATTTCGAATTACCGTTGTATAAAGAAGAGTTTACTCATAGAAACGGACGAACCGCAAGAGTTTCTGCAAAAGGAACCGCTTATGTTTTAAAATGGAAAGAGGAACGTTTACCTGATTTTATAGTAAAAACAGCAATTCAAGATATTAGCAAGCAATCAGAAAGAAAACCAAATTTTTGGACAACCTTATTTATTTCTGGTGGTAGAAAAGATAAAATTTCTAAAGGAGATATTGCAGGTTTGTTTTTAAAGAAAGGAAATTTAACTAAAGATCAGCTTGGTATTATAGAGTTAAAACAAGATTGCGCATTTGTAGCTGTTCCTATTACGGTTGCTGATAATTTGATAGAGAACTTAAATAACTCAAGATTAAAAAAGAAAAAAGTAAGAATTACATCAATTTAAAAACGTATATTTTTCTAAATAAATGTAATTTTAGAGCATTAAATACAACTAAGCTTTTGTATTTTAAATATGAAAATAAACTCTACTATTTTTTTAAAAGTTATAACCTTGCTTTTGTTTAGTGGGTGTGCTACTTTTAAACCTCAATATTCTAAATCTAATATAGCAACTTCCTTTCCAGATAAAGAATTAGAGCATTCATTTTATTTAATTGGTGATGGAGGAAATTCGCCATTAGGAACAACTACTAAAACTTTAAAAGCCTTTAGATTAGCTTTAAACAAAGCACCTAAGAATAGTACTGCTATCTTTTTAGGCGATAACATTTATGAAGATGGAATGCCAAAAAAAGGGGCAGAGAATAGAGAATTTGCAGAACATCAATTAAATACTCAAGCAGGTACAGCAGAAAACTTTAAAGGGAACGCTATTTTTATTCCAGGGAATCACGATTGGTATAGTGGTGGAATAAAAGGAGTGAAAAGACAAGAAAAATATGTAGAAGCTATCTTGGGTAAAAAATCTTTTCTTCCAGAAAATGGTTGCCCCATTGAAAACATTCATATTTCTAAGGATATTGAATTAATTCTAATAGATACCCAGTGGTATATAGAAAATTGGGATAAACACCCAACGATTAACGCTAAATGTGATATTAAAACCCGCGCACGTTTTTTTGATGAATATAAAAGCTTGATAAAAAAATCGAGAGGAAAAACTACTATTGTAGCGTTACATCACCCAATGTACACCAATGGACCTCATGGTGGTCAATATTCATGTAAAGATTACATGAAACCTTTACCGTTATTAGGATCATTAAAAAACATGATTAGAAAAACTGGCGGTGTTGTGAATACTGACCTACAAAATAAAATCTACGGTCAGTTAAAAAAACGAATAATTACGATCTCACAAGAAAATAAGAAAGTAGTTTTTGTTTCTGGACATGAACATAGCTTACAGTATATTATTGAAGACAATTTACATCAAATTATTAGCGGTTCTGGCTCTAAAGTTTCTCCAACTAGAAATATTGGTGGTGGTCAGTTTTCTTACGGAACCTCTGGTTATGCTAGGTTAGATGTATTTAAAGATGGATCTTCATTTGTGAGTTTTTTTTCTGCGGATGATGATAAAATTGTCTATCAGACGGAAGTGTTAAAACCGAATCAGAAGAAAGATTTTACAACATATCCAATTAATTTTCCAAAAGAAAAAGCAGCGTCAATTTATTCAAAAGAAGAAACTACAAAATCTAGTATTTACAAATTTTTATGGGGAAATCGGTATCGAAATGTATATAGCACACCAGTTAAAGCGCCAACAGTTAATTTAGATACGTTGTATGGTGGCGTTAGTATTGTTAGAAAAGGCGGTGGAAATCAGTCTAGATCTTTACGATTAAAAACCAAAACGGGTGCACAATATGTGATGCGTGCTTTGCGTAAAAATGCGGTACAGTATTTACAAGCGGTTATGTTTAAAGATCAATATATCGAAGGACAATTCAATAATACAGAAACCGAAGATTTTTTATTAGATGTTTTTGCTGGCTCACATCCGTATGCACCATTTACTATTGGCGATTTATCAGACGCTGCTGGCGTTTATCATACAAATCCTAAGTTATACTACATTCCGAAGCAAAATGCCTTAGGGAGCTATAATAATGAGTTTGGAGATGAATTATACATGATTGAGGAGCATACATCTGAAGGACATAGTGAATTGGCTAGTTTTGGACATCAAAATAAGTTATTGAGTACTGATGATGTGATGAAAAAACTCCATAAGGATGTTGATTTTACGATTGATGAGGCTTCTTACATTCGAGCTCGTTTGTTTGATATGTTGATTGGCGATTGGGACAGACATCAAGATCAATGGCGTTGGATAGAGTTTAAAGAGAATGGAAAAAAAGTATATAGACCAATGCCAAGAGATAGAGATCAGGCGTTTTCTATTATGTCTGATGGTTTTTTATTGAATGCTGCTGTAAAATTATTACCAGTAGCTGGGTTACTTCGTAAATATGATGATGATTTAGTGGATGTAAAAGGCGTAAATGTAGAACCGTATCCGTTAGATATGGAGTTTATTCAACAAGCTGATAAAACCGTTTGGGATGCGCAAGTTAAAAAAATACAAGATGGTGTTACTGATGCCGTAATTGAAAAAGCATTTTTAAATTTCCCAAAAGAAGTTAGAGACCAAAATATTGATGAAATAAAAAGAACATTAAAGGCTAGGAGAGGGAACCTTCAAAAAATATCAGATCGTTATTATAAATTAGTTAATTCGTTTTCAGTACTTAAAGGAACTAATAAAGATGATTACTTTACAATTACTTGTAACGATGATGGAAGCTTAGAAATTCTTGTAAACACTATAAAGAAAGGTGAAAAAGGGAAAATATTTCATCAACGAACCTATGATCCAAATGAAACTAAAGAAATTTGGATTTATGGCTTAGATGATGAAGATGTATTTGAAGTTTTAGGAAAAAGTACTAAGATTAAAATTCGTTTAATAGGTGGGCAACATAACGATACTTATAAAGTTCTTGAAGGCGGAAAGGTTTTTATTTATGATTATACATCTAAAAAGAATACCATAACTGAAGCTAAAAAAGCAAGAATTAAACTCACTGACGATTACGAAACAAATGTGTATGATTATAAAAAACTAAAAAATAGTTTAGGGCAATTTTCACCAACCATCGGTTCTAATCCTGATGATGGGTTAAAAGTTGGAGTTAATTACACATATACAAGTTCTGGATTTGAGCGCAACCCGTTTACAACACAACATATTATTTCTAGCGCTTATTATTTTGCAACAAGTGGTTATGAATTAGGATACAAAGGAGAGTTTACTAATGTTTTTGGAAATTATAATCTTGGTATTGAAGCTACTTTTAATAGCCCAAATTATGCTATGAACTTCTTTGGATTTGGGAATAGTACTGAAAATCATCATGCAGATACAAGTGATGGCATTGATGTAGATAGAGATTATAATCGTATTAAAATTAGAACTTTTAAACTAAAGCCTTCATTAATTTGGAACGGAAATTATGGAGCAAGTTTTATAGCGAGTGTTTTTTATGAATCTAATGAAGTAGATCGTACCAACAATCGCTTTTTAGCAAAAACGTTGCCTATTAATCATGTAGTTTTCGATCAACAAGATTTTTATGGAGGAGAAACTTTCTATGGTTTTAGGCATAAAGATAATGAGGCATTTCCAACGCTAGGAATGCAATTTGGTTTGTTATTAGGATATAAAAACAATGTAAGTACAAGTAAAGGTTTTGGATATTTAAATGCAGATTTAGGTTTTGACTATAAATTAGTTTCGAGTGGACTTTTAGTGTTAGCCACCAATTTAAGTACTCAAGTAAATTTAGGAGAAGGGTTCGAATTTTATCAAGCTGCAAATTTAGGAGCTAGTAATGGTTTGAGAGGATATAGAAATCAGCGATTTACAGGTAAAAGTGCTTTTGTTCAATCTACAGATATCCGTTGGAATTTTACCCGATTAAAAACAAATATACTTCCCATTAGTTTAGGTTTTTATGGTGGTTTTGATTATGGAAGTGTATGGATTGATAACAAATTTGTGACTAATCCGTCGTTAAATCAGAATAAATGGAATACTTCTGTAGGTGGTGGGTTCTTTATAAATCTAGCTGATATGATGACCGCAAATCTTTCTGCTTTTAATAGTGAAGATGGTATGCGTATTGGATTTCAATTTGGTTTTGGGTTTTAAATATATAAAGTAACCCTACTTTTTTATATTTAATTTCTGTAATAAATTTTCCTTATACGTGCTACCAATTGGTAATTGAATATTTTCACCAATTTGAATTGTATTACCATAAATAGTACTAATAGATTCTTGAGGTACAATATAGGATCTATGTATTCTTGTAAATTGGTTTTTAGGTATTATTTTTTCTAACATTTTAAGATGCATACTTACCAATAGTTTTTCTTTTTTAGTAAATATAAAGCTATATTCTTGTTCTGCTTTTATATAAACGATTTCAGAAAACTTAATTTTAATCAGTTTTCCATCTTGTTTAACAAAGAAATAATTGGATGCGTTTTCAGTTTTTGGATCACCTGATATTGTTGTAAGTTTTTTATTAGCTTTATCTATTGCTTGTGAAAAGCGACCAAAAGAAATTGGCTTTAAAAGATAATCTATTGCATTTAATTCAAACCCTTTTAAAGCGTATTTACTATAGGCAGTTGTAAATATAACTAATGGTGGATTTTGTAATGATTGTAGAAATTCAACTCCTGTAATTACTGGCATTTGAATGTCTAAAAATAAAACATCAATAGTATTATTTAACAAAGCTTCATAAGCTTCTTCGGCGTTAATACAGGTTTTTACAACATTCCAATTAGAAATTTTTTGCAAATGAGTTTTTATAACTTCTCTTGCTAGAGGCTCATCATCAACAATTAAAACTTGTACTGTTTTCATTTTAAATTTAGCTTTAAATAGGCAATATATACTGAGTTTTTTACATCTACTTGATAAATATAGTTATCAGAAAAATATAAATTCAATCGTTTTTTTAAATTTTTTAATCCTAATCCGCTTAACGTATTTTTAAGCCTACTTTCATCAAAATAATTCTGGATTGTAAATTCAAGTTTATTTTCTTTAATACTAAGTTCTAATCGAATTTCACTTTCTTTTTGATCAACATTATACTTAAAAGCATTTTCTATTAATGGAATAAATAGAAGAGGAGGAATGCTTAGATTGGTTGAATCCGCGTTTGTTATAAAAAATACTTTTGTATGATTTAATCGTAATTTTTCTAATTCTAAATAATCTTTTATCAAGGTAATTTCTTCGGATAATAAAATTGAAGTTTTATGAGCGTTATCTAAAGAATACCGCATGTAACTTGATAAACGTGTTACTGTTTCTGAAGATTTTTCTGTTCGCTTTTGAATAATTAATGCATATAAATTATTTAATGTATTAAATAAAAAATGTGGGTTTACTTGCGCTTTTAAAAAGTTAAGCTCTAACTGTACATTTTCTTTTTCTAATTCTAGAGATTTTATATAAAATTGATAATATCCTAAACTACTTTTTATTGCAATTGGTAAAACAAGTCCAGAAAGTAAGTTAAAATATAAACCAAAATTAGAGCCTTTAAATAAAATATTATCTATAAAGCTTTTTTGTATCACACTTAAATAGTCTGGATTCTTTATTTGAGCCATTGCAGCACAGCTATAGCAATAACTAAAAACCATTTTCCCTCCAAGTGCTTCTAAAAAAACATAGATAAAGATGAGAATTACAAAAGAAACTATTAGAGTGAAAATCCTCCTTTTTTCTAAAAAATTTGGAATAACAATATACATTAATGGATAAAAAACAACAATTAAGCCTATAGTGTTTCTTAATGGCGTTAAATAGCTTAAAGGTGTTGTTTTATAGTAATTTAATGATGATTGAATTAAGAAATAAGAACTAGTAAACAATAATATCCAAAAGAAAACATGCGATAATATTCTAATAGTTTTAGAAGTATTTCTTTTATTAATTATAGTATCTAAACTCATCATTTTATATGTAGCCTAAATGTAATAAAGTTATTGCAATTGTGTTATATGCTCCATGACAAAATATTGTATTCCACAAATTTCTCTTGTAAAACAAAAACATACCTAAATATATTATTCCAATAACAAAAGCATTTATCATGTCTGCAGTACCTAATTGATAATGATATACTCCAAAAATTAAACTAGTAATCATGAAGCTTATTACCGTTTTATATTTTCCATCAATAATTTTTTCTAATTGAGAAAAGGTAAATGCATGAAAAACAATAGATTCATAAAAACCACCAACAATCCAACCTAAAACAAGTATAATTAAATAGTAAGTAGTACCTTTTTCTCTAAGGTCATTGTATAAATCTACATCAGCTTCTTTAAAAGTAATAAACAGTTCTAAAAAAGGGAAGAAAATATGCCTCATGAATAAATAAATTAAAATAGCTGTAAGAATTCCTATAATAAATGATTTAAAATTGATGTCTTTAAAACGAAAGTTTATGTCAGAAAAGCTTTCCTTATTGATTTTTAAGTTCAGCCAAACTAATAATATTACTGGAACTGTATATATCATCGGAAAAAAAGTAATCAATCCTAGATGTGGAAAAACAGCAATAAATATGATAGTAAATAAAGTGAAAAAGGTTGTTGTTAATGTATTAGTTTGCATTGTTATTATTTTAAAATTTTATTAAAAGCATCTTTAGATAATACAATTGAGACACTATCTTTTAGTGAATGCTTTATACTTTTAAAATCTAAGTTTTGTAAAGAAACTATCGATTTATCAGACATTTTTAAATCTAAGTATTCTGCTTTATTTTTCATTGTAAAATCAATATAACCGCTATTTTGCACATCAACTTGTAAAGTATCTAAGTTACAATGACTCATTTCAATAAAAGAGTTTCCTTTTATAGTTAAATGTAAATTTTTATTTTCCAGATTAAAAATCCTGTTATGAGTATTCTTACTGATAATACTTGCTAATTTATCATTTTCAATAATTATTCCATAAGGTGTATTTGAATTATAACGTTGATTTGAAGGAATGTTTGAACCTGTAAACTTAATATATAATGTATCATTTCTTAATTCACTTTTAAAGTGTTTCACTCTAGAGCGTAATACTTTTATATCATTTGTTTTTTTGCTTATAATTTGAATTGGATATCCATTACTACCAGAAATATCAAGAACTGAATATGGTTTATGATCTATTGAAATATAATTTTTAAAAGGATCTGAAACATCAATTTTTTGATACTCGTTTTTTAATGTAATGTTTGTTGCAAACATTCCTACAATGATAACTGTACTTAGAATTGTTATAAATAAATTACTCTTTTTCATCTTTTTAAATTTGTTTTTCTTTTAACTTTAACCAAACCGTAAACCAGATAGATATTGGAATTACAAATCGTACAAATACTGAACTTATTACATCAGAACTTCCAAATAATGAAACTTTAATATTTTCTCCTTCATGTCTAAACAAGAAGCTATCAAAAGCTGTACTAGAAACAATTGAAGCTTCTGGAATAAGAGATTGAAGAATTAGTGTGTTTATGTAATTTAAAGTCACCATTAGTACTATTGCTGCTAATAAAGTTTTTATAAAACTATGTTTGCCAAAAATTACGCTTCCTAATAAAATGATTCCGTTAAATAAAAAATAGAAGAAAATAAACTGATAAAAGCCATCTTTAAAAGGGTTTAAAATAGCTTCCATACCAATTTTACCAGTAACTAATAAATATAAAATATCTGCTAAATAAAAAGTAGGGAAGTAGATTAATAAAAAAAATACCACAGATATAATGATACTTGTGAGTACTTTTTCTGAATGTGTTGCAGGAATACTTAATAACCACATGCCACTTTGTGGATTTGAAAATTCATGAAACATTGAATTAGAAAATATACCACCAGCTATAAATAATCCAATAATAAAGACACCATTTTGTACAGCACCAGCAAAACTATCTTGCCATTGATGGACTAATAAAAACATAAATAGGAGTAAGGCAATTAATACTAAAAGTCCAATTCCATAAATTCTATAATTCTCTTTAAATTGTCTTTTTATTAATAAGGAGATTGTTGAAATATTCATAGTATGTTAGTTTAATAAAGCATTAATTTTACTTTCATCTGTTAATACAGCATTAAAAAGCAGTTCAATATCTATGTAGCCAGCATTGTTAGTATTATTCTTTTTAATTGAAGCAAAACCATTGCTAACTTTTTCTTGATAAATTAAATCGATAGTATCTTGAAGTGTATCTGTTAATTGAAAATGTAGATTTTTAGCTATAAAATCTTTATCATTATTTAATAATATTTCCCCATCATTCATTATAATAATTGAATGAATTAATTCATCCAAATCTCTTACTTGATGTGAGGTGATAATTACAATTCTGTCTTTTTTAAATGAATCGTTTATCATATTTCTAAACAGAATTTTAGAAGGAATATCTAAACCGTTCGTAGGTTCATCCATTATTAATACTTTGGTATTTGCAGACAATGCAAAACCAATTAATATTTTCTTTTTCTGCCCTAATGATAGTTCAGTTGTTTTTTTACTCTTTTCTATTTTAAACTCTTTGGTATAGTTGTTAAATTGATTTGTATCAAAATTTGGATAAAAATCTTTATAAATAGTTACTAGTTCATTTATAGTTAGGTTCGGTAAGTAGTATTCTTCTGGAACAAAAAACAATTCTTTTAAAAAACTTACTTCACGATTTTTAGGTACTAAGCCAAATACCTCAGAAATTCCTTTTGTAGGAAAAAGCATTCCAGTGATGTTTTTAATCAAGGTAGATTTTCCAGCGCCATTTTTCCCTAATAATCCATATATTTTTCCAGGAGAAAAAGTTAAGTTTAGGTTATTGAAAATTTGTACTTTTTTTGAATATTGATATCCCAAGTTTATAGTCTTTATCATAGCAATTTTTTGTTTTAGTTTTTATGCAATAATAATTATGATGCAATTATATAGAAGAATACTGGTAGCAAAAATTAATATCAATGAACTGTAGTTTTCTTTTAATGAAGTGCCATTTTTTATCAATAACCAAAAATAGTAATTGATGTTTTTTAAGGATTCAAGTTCCGATTATTGTAAAGAATTACTATAGATATTGAGATTTTAGCCTAGTATACGTGTATAATTTTAACTACAGTAATATATCAGAAGATTGCTTTAAATAGGTGTAATTTGGCTAAAATCAAGTCAAATAGGCAGTTACAACGAATTAATAAAACAGATAAAAGCTTATAAATCAAAAAAATGGTTTCATCTTTGCGGTTAATATATTATAAATTTAATTACAATACCATGAGTAAAGGAACCGTAAAATTTTTCAATGAATCTAAAGGATTTGGATTTATCACTGAAGAAGGAGTTGAAAAAGATCATTTTGTACACATTTCTGGGTTAATTGACGAAGTTCGTGAAGGCGATTCTGTTGAGTTTGACTTACAGGAAGGTAAAAAAGG
The DNA here is from genome assembly GCF_007827455.1 of Lutibacter sp. Hel_I_33_5. Lineage (NCBI taxonomy): Bacteria > Pseudomonadati > Bacteroidota > Flavobacteriia > Flavobacteriales > Flavobacteriaceae > Lutibacter > Lutibacter sp. Hel_I_33_5. The sequence continues at coordinate 277,461 of NZ_VISM01000001.1, read as the reverse complement.
ATTAAACGCTGTAAACGTAAAAGTTATTTAAAACATATACTTCAAGTTTTCAAAAAGTCCATCAAGTATTTGATGGACTTTTTTTATGCTTTATTTTTCTACTTTACAAACCAATTATACTATTCATAAAACAAATGAAGGGTACTATAATCAAATTTTTATATTTGTAGTATGACCAAAATAAAAGCGATACTTATTGATGATGAACAAAGTGCAAGAAATGTTCTAAACAATTTATTAGAAAGAACATCTTCTATAGAGGTAGTGGCTATTTGTTGTGATTTAGAAGAAGGAGTAGAAAAGATTAAAGAACTAAAACCACAAGTTGTTTTTTTAGATGTACAAATGCCTAATTATGCTGGCTATGAGATTGTAAAGTTCTTTAAAAAGATAAACTTCGAAATTATATTTGTAACGGCTTATGATCAATATGCTATAAAAGCATTTGAATTAAATGCCATCGACTACCTTGTAAAACCAATAGATAGACAAAAATTAACAGACGCAATTTCTAAATTAGAAGAAAAATTAGGGAAACAAAATAAACTGGTTGATTATCAGAACTTATTAGCAACAATAAAAGATAAAAACTACAAGAAAATTGTACTTCCAGAAATAGGAAATAGAAGAATTGTTGATTTAGACAATATCATTGCAGTAGAAGCTGATGGTGCTTACAGTAAAATTCATTTAAAAGATACAAAGGTTATTACTACAAGTAAGAACTTAAAATATTTTGAAAATGTTTTACCAAAAGATTCTTCATTCTTCCGTACTCATAGAGCTTGGATTATTAATATTTCATATATCAAATTTCTAAATAAAACAGACTTAAGCATTACATTAGCTGACGGAATACTAAAAGCAAGAATTTCTAGAGCAAGAGTTGATGATTTTGAAGAAGTATTTTTGCAATAAAGCATTATATATATTGATGAAAAATATTTTTTTTCTATTGTTCTTTATGTTTTCATTTTTAATGAATGGACAAGAACCTGTATTTATTCATCTTTCAGAAAAAAATGGTTTACCAGATAAAGAGTTTTACAATTTAATAGAAGATGACAAAGGTTTTATTTGGTTAGCTGCAGATAATGGACTTTACCGATACGATGGTAAATCGTATAAAAGCTTTAGTAATAAAAAACAACGAAGTAGATCTGTTTTTGGAGTTAAACAAGACGATTTAGGACGAATTTGGTGTAATAACATCTCTGGGCAATTTTTCTTCACAAAAAATAATGAACTCCATTTATTTACAGATTTAAGTAAACTTCTAAAAGGAGAACTTTCTGAGTTTATGGTTGTAAAGAAATTTCTTTGGGTGTTTTCTGCTAGAAATATTTATAAAATAAATATTGAAACTAAACTGATAGAAAATATTCATACGAACAATAAAAATTTCGGAAACCCTTTAAAACTAGATAAAACTATATATTTTGGTAATGTAGATTCTATCATTAGCCTCACAAATAAAAATTACTTTAAAGCAATTGCTGCAAATAATTTACCAACTAAAGATCATAAAGGGAAAACAATAACTCAAGGGCCATCAAAAATATTTAAAATAGTATCTTCTCTTTTCCTTTATCAAAATAGACTAGGTATCAATAAGTTCTATAAAATTAATTCTTTAGATAAAAATATTATTCCAGTAAAAGGCTCAAAACCTATAGCTAAAGAAAGAATTCATACAGAATTTGAAAACGAAAATGATATTTGGTTTGGGACAAATTCTGGCGTTTGGATTTTTGAATTTAAAGAGAATAGATTTAGATTTAAAAAAAGGTTTTTAAAAGATAAAAGTGTTACAAAGATTATAAAAGATAAAGATGATAATTATTGGTTTACAACACTAAATGATGGTATTTATGTTGCACCCAATATAGCTATAGAAGTTGCTACCGTTTCAGAAAAAAACAAAAATATAAGTAGTTTAGATATTATAAATAAGAACACGCTGGTATTTGGAAGTAAAGCGGGTGATATTGGATTTTATAATATTCAAAAAGATAAAGAACATTTTATAGATATACCTACTAAAGATAGAGTTTCTGTACTTAAAAATCATCCAGAAAAAAGTACAGTTTATATTAGTAAAGACATACAATCATTCACTTATAATTATAAAACGTTTCAATTAAAAGAAATAAAACAAGTTAGTAAAATTAGCACTGCTAAAAGCTTATTAATTTTAAATAAAAAGGATGTTTTTTTTACAAGTTACAATACGGTTAAAATATTAAAAAACGGAAGTTTTAAAAACGAAATCGTCATTTCTAATAATAAGAGAACATATGCTTCTTTAAAAGATGAAAGCAAAAAAGAAGTATACGTTGCCTTTGTAGATAATTTAGTTAAGTATAATCATACATGGGAATCAAAAATTATTAAATATAATAATAAGCCAATTTATGGTAGATCATTAACTAAAACCAAAGACGGTGTTATATGGGTATCTTCAATTAATAATGGTATTTATGGTATTAAAAATGATTCTGTTATACATCATTATAATACGAGTAACGGACTAACTTCAAATAATACAGGTATTATAAAAGGAGATCAAAATAATCTCTGGATTTCTTCAGAAAATAGTTTTCAATTACTTGATGTTGTTTCAAAAAAAATTAAAACACTAACAAAACGTGAAGGTATTTTATCTTATGATATCACAGGAATTGAAATCCTTAATAACAAAGTGTTTTTATCTTCAAATGAAGGTTTATTCTCATTAAATAAAGAAAATCTATTTAAAGAACAGTATCCTGAAATATATTTTAATGAGTTAGAAATTAATGAAAAAGATACAGTTGTTGGTTCTAATTATAGGTTGAATTATAATCAAAACGCAATAAAAATTGGTTTTAATGTTAATGGTTTTTTATACAACCAAAAAAGTAATTATAAGTATAGATTAAAGGGATTAAGTGATACTTGGTTATTTACAGATAAGAACATTAACTCGGTTAAATATAATAGTTTACCTGCGGGGAAATACACTTTTCAGGTACAACCAAACTTAGAAAATTCTTCACCTAAAAATATAAAAGAACTTACCTTTTCAATACAAAGACCATATTGGAAAACTTGGTGGTTTATTTTAGGAGTTTCATTATTGTTTTTTGGAAGTATGAATTATTATTTTAGAAGAAAAATAAAAGGAAAAGAAAAAGAAAGAATAGCTCAGCTAGAAAAAGTATCGCTTGAAAAAGAATTGATTACCACAAATTTAACGGCTTTGCGTTCTCAAATGAACCCTCATTTTATATTTAATGCCTTAAATTCTATACAAGATTTAGTTTTAAAACATGATACAGATGCAACGTATGATTCTATTGTTTTATTTTCGGTTTTGATACGTAATGCATTAAGCTATTCTAATCAAGATTTTATTTCTATACAAGAAGAACTAAATTTTTTAAAAGTGTATTTAAAGTTAGAAAACTTACGTTTTGGTGAAGATTTTATATATACGATTTCTTATAACTCAGAAGAAAATTTAGAAATACCATCATTATTAATTCAACCTTTTATTGAAAATGCTTTAGTTCATGGTTTATTACATAAATCAGGAAAAAAAGAACTTGATATTGAATTTGTTTTTTCGAATAACAGCTTACAATGTATCATTACAGATAATGGTGTTGGTAGAGAGAAAGCAAAAGAAATAACAAGTCGTCAAGGTCATCATCATGAATCTTTTGCTTTAGGAGCTATAGAAAAACGTTTAGATATCTTCAGAAAACAATACGCTCAAGAAATTGGTTATACAATAGAAGATTTATATGAAGGTGAAGTAGCAAAAGGAACAAAAGTTATTGTAAACTTACCATTTATTTAAAACATTTCTTAGCTTTAAGAGCCCCATTATTTCATTCACAAACCAAAACTACCATTCATAAAACGTTTTGTTCTTTTTTTTTATTCTGATTGTAATCTTGTATTCAAAATATTTAATATAAAAAACAATGAGAAATTTAATTACAGCAATTGCACTTTTGATAACAACAATATCATTTGCACAAAACAACTTATTTGATAATATTTCAATGAATGATCAATACCAAGAGTATACAAGAGTCTGGGATGCTGAAGGTGATGGTACTTATGAAATTAACGACAAACGATATGTAGTTAAGTTTGATTTAAAACGTCTTTCTTCAGGTGAAGGTTATGAAATAAGTGCTATTATAGATGAAGGAAAGAAAAAAGGTGAAAAAGGAGGAGGATATAATGTGATAGAAGGTTACTATGAATGTAGCGGATATCCTTATGAAAGCTATATGAAACATAAATATCAAAAGGACGGAATTATAGCTATCGAGGACTATGTATTTGTTGTAAGAGGTATTTCTACTGACGGAACGTCTTTTAAAAATATAGATGATGTTTATATTAAAATAAAAGGAGAAAAAGCTACTGGAAATAAGAAAAAAACTAAAAAGAAAAAGATGTCTTTCTTTCAAAAACTAAAAGAAGCAAAAAACAAATCTAAAAAGAATCCTAATTACGGAGAAGCTCACAAAGCCTTACAAAATAAAAATCTAGATAAGTTAATTAAAGATTATTTAGTAGCAATGAAGGCTAAGCAGAAAAATAGAACAATAAAAGAAAAACAGCATGATAAAAATATCATTGCAGCAAAAAATAAAGGTGCTGATGAAATAAAAAGGTATAATGACTCTATTAAAGCAACGCCAAAGTATAAAAGGATGAAAGCTTATCAAAAATTTGTAGAGGATGTGAAAAAAAGAGATAATGTAACACTTAGAAATAACAGCAGTCAATCTATTTATATATGTCACTCTAGTACTGGTTGTAGCTTAGGTACGGAGGTAGTAGCAGGAGGAACAAGAGCTTGGAATTGCGATAGTGATGCATATATTGTAGAGGGAAGGAAGGTTTATGGTAAGAATACAGGTTGTGGTAAAACTATAAATATAAACTAATATATAGAGAGTTGTGTAAAACGTAAAAATACTACTAAACTAAATTTAACTAATTATGAAAACACTTTTAACACTCTTAATTTTAATACTAATGCCTTGTATGCTTTTTTCTCAAAGTAAAGAGCCTACTAAAACTATTGATGGAACTTATCTTTTAATGGATGCAGAGAGAGGAATAGGAAGAAAGATGACCAAAGAAAAACTATTTCAATTTACTAAATGGGGAAATGACAAAGTATTGGTTGTTGCAGCTTGTCAACGATGCTCTCCTGCAATGTATAAATATCAAAAAGAAGATAGCCAAGCTTTAGGGTTCCCCGTTTTCTTTAATGCTATTGGATTATATATGATTACTTACGACAAAGAAAGCTTTGTAATGATAATGCCAGCAAATAAAAAATCGCCAGATTGGACAGATTTTTCATTCAGTAATTTTTATAGTAAAAGTAAAATTAAAGCTAATGCTATGACAAAGCAAAAAATCAAAGAATTTATTATAAAGATTTCTGAATAAGATATACTATAAATTAATAAATACAATAAACTCAGTTTTCATAACTGAGTTTTTTTTTGTTTAAAATTTTCATTCACAAACTAAAATCACTATTCATAAAGTGAATTGTTTACAATATAAAATCTCGCCGTTTTTTTGCCAAAACATAAAATCAATAAAATGAAATCAAAATTATTTTTCTTATTACTTTTTGTAGCTAGCATAACCTACGCACAAATACCCACTAATGGTTTATATGCTAATTACGACTTCACCAATGGAGTTTTTACAGACGCAGCCAATGCAGTAACATTTACACAAACAGGAACAGCATTAGCAAATATAGATGACCGCTTTACAGTAGCAAATAATGCAATTAGTTTAAATGGAGATCATTTAACAAGAACAGATGTAGCGTATCCTAGTAATAATTTAGGTGCTAACTACGGAAATGAAGGTACAGTTAGTTTTTGGATCAAAACAACTACAAATGATACTAATAAAAGAATTATTATTGACGATTCTAATAATAACTCAAGTTTAACTAGTACTACTTGGACAGGGTATTATGTTTTTTTACAAGATGGTAAAATAGGAGTAAGTACAAGAGTATTGCATAGTGGAAATACTTCATACAGAGGTTCAACTAATAGTACGACTCCTATTATTAGTGATGGTAACTGGCATCATGTTGTAATGACAATTGGTAATACTTATAGTGTTAGTTCTTCAGGATTAACCATTTTTATTAGAACTAGAACAAGGGTGTTCATTGATGGTTTAGATCAAGGCGAAGTAGGAATAGATGAAAGTGGTTCATCTTCAGTTAGTTTTAGATTACTTGGATCTCATGACACGAACGGAAACTTTACAGTCGGAAACAACAGAACTAATAATTTGAGCGACTCAAATAGGTTTCATGGTGCTATAGATGATTTAAATATTTATACTAAAAGAGTAACACAAGCAGAAGTTACACAATTAGCTACTATAAATAATTTTTGTTTTCCACCGTTAACATCTATTATTTCAACAGCTAATATTACTGAAACCACAGCAGATGTTTCTTGGTCAGAATCGGGTACTTTCGATTTAGCATACGTTGCTAAAGGACAACCTTTTGCAAATGCTACAATAGTATCAAACATAAATTATACAGCCAATGATGTTCAAAATTTAACTGGTCTACAACCAGGTACTATTTACAATGTATATTTAAGAAGACCTTGTGCAAATTCAACGATGTCTAGTTGGTCCTCTCCATTAGAGGTTAGAACCAACGGGATTACATACGTTAATAAAAATGCAACAGGAACAAATGACGGAACTTCTTGGACAAATGCATATACAGACTTACAGGGTGCATTAAGTACATTGCAAGAGGGTGGTGAAATTTGGGTTGCAAAAGGTACTTATACACCTCATGCTTCAAGCAGAACTGTTCCTTTTGCAATCAACAAAAAAAATGTTGAATTATATGGAGGGTTTAACGGTACAGAAACTACTTTAAATCAAAGAGATTTAAGAACTAATGAAACCATCTTATCTGGTGATTTGTCAGGAGATGACATTGGAGGAAGTAGAAGTGAAAACGCGTATCATGTTATTGATGTAAATCAAAATGATATTGTTATAGATGGTTTTATTATTCAAGATGGAGTTGCAAATAGTACAGCTAATAATTCAACAGGAGCAGGTATTTTTAAACGAGTAACTGTAAATTCATTGACAGTAAAAAACTCTACGTTTAAAAACAATTATGCTGGTCATGCAGCAGGTATAAATGCAGAATATACCTCTTCTGGAGGTACTCTTGATATCGAGAACTGTATTTTTGATAATAACATTGCACGCCACAGTACTTCTTTTGCTGCTTGGGCAAGATCTGGTGGTGTGTTTACATTTAAAGTAACCAATTCTTTATTTAGTAATAATGAAGCTAAAAATTTAAGTGGCGCTGTAGGATTTGCTGCTAGTGCTGGTTGGTTTAGATCTCTACATGGATCTGCTAATGTAACTACTAGTTTAGTAAATAACACCTATGTTAATAATAATGATATCGGTACACATAGTTATATGAACAACTTAAATAGAGCTACTGTCGGAGCTTCTACTACTAGTGGAACTTTAAATTTAGAGGCTGCCAATTGTATTTTTTGGAATAATACCATTACAGGGGGAGTAATAGCTAATGCTATATCAGGAATGCACACTACTTTAGGGCAAAATGTAACAGCAGTAAATTCTATAGATCAGGGTAGTTTTTCTAAATTAACAGCTGCTAATTTAACAAATACTAGTAATGCAGATCCATTACTTAAAGATGCAGCTAATAATGAATTTATATTACTATCAGGTTCACCTGCAATTAATACAGGAGATAATTCAAAATTACCAGCAACTTTTACAAAAGATTTATTAGGTAAAGATAGAATTGTTACAAGTACTATAGATGTGGGAGCATATGAGTTTGACCCGTATGCATTATTTACATATAAAGTAAATGTACAAGTAACCGGAAACGGAACTGTAAATCATCCTGTCTCACAAAACCATGATTATGGTACTGTATTAAATTTAGTAGCAACACCAGCTGCAGGATATAAATTTAATGGTTGGACAGGAGATATCGTTGGTAATACAAATACTTTAGGCGTATTAGTAAATAACACCATCAATATAACGGCTAATTTTGTGAAATCAAAAATATATGTTAACAAGAATGCTACAGGAAATAACGATGGTACAACTTGGCCAGATGCCTATACAAGTTTAACTACCGCTTTATCAAATACTGTTAATAATTCTGAAATCTGGGTAGCTGCTGGTACTTATACACCAAATGCGTCAGATATAAGTGTTTCTTTTAATATAACAAAGAGTGGTATGAAAATTTATGGAGGTTTTGCAGGAACAGAAACAAAACTTTCAGATAGAGTTCTTGGAGCTAATGAAACTATATTATCAGGTGATTTAGGAAATGATGATAATAACGTTGTGGGTTATCTTGCTAATTATAATGAGACATCACGTAGAAATGTAAACAGTACTCATATTGTTAAGATTACAACAACAGGAAATGATTTATTACTAGATGGTTTAACTATAAGTGATGCTCATAATAGTTTAAGTACAACAGAACAGGGAGGTGCTATAGTAAAGAATAAGGCAATTGCAAAACTAACACTTAAAAATTGTATTATTAAGAACAATGTTTCTAGAAATGCAAGTGCTGGTTTAATTGCAGAGTTTGAGTTGAATAATGCTACAGGAACTAGAGGTGTATTAACTATAGAAAACTGTGAATTCACCAATAATTTCTCTCGTTGGGGTACTGGTATTTATAGTATTATAAGAAGTAATACCAATGTAGATATAAATATTTCAAACACACTATTTAACAGTAATACCGCAGCTAATTTAACTGCTTCAGCACTAGGATTTAGTGGAAGTGCAGGTTGGTTTAGAATGTTAGGAAGCACATCTGATGTTGATTTAAATTTCACAAATAACACATTGGTTAACAATACAGATACAGGTACAGAACAAAGTTTAAACGCTTCTACTCATGCAGTATTCGCAATTAGTAGACATCCTGGTTTCTTTGGTACATTTAATGCAGTAGTTTCAAATTCGATATTTTGGAACAATAAAACAACTGGTAACGTAGCAACTAAATCTATTACAGATCTTTACGGAATACCTGTTACTTCTGTTAATGTGTATAATTCTATAGATGAAAATAATTTTAACGATTCTTTAATTACATCAACAACTGCAACAAGTGATACAGATCCGTCTTTTACAGATTTATTAAATGGAGATTTTTCATTAACAACGAGTTCGCCAGCAAAAGATAGCGGAGATAATACGTATGTAACAACTAGTACAGATTTATTAGGAAATCAACGTATTTTTAATACTACAGTAGATATGGGAGTCTATGAATTCGGATCAAATCCTGCAACTATTGTCGTTACAAGAACTCTTAATACATCAGTAGTTGGTAATGGTACAGTAACAACAAATCCAAATCCAACGAATGGTACTTATACAGATGGTGCAGTAGTTGCTATAACTGCAACACCAGATGCAGGATATCAATTTGATGGTTGGTCTGGAGATGCAACAGGGTCAACAAACCCTTTAAGTGTTACTATGGATGCAGACAAAGCATACAAAGCTAACTTTAGTTTAATAAAACATACATTAACTATTAATGCTACAAACGGAACAGTAACTCCAAATTCATATCCAACAAACGGTACTTATTTAAACGGAACTGTGGTAACTTTAACAGCAACACCAAATACTGGATATCAGTTTGATGGATGGTCTGGTGATGTTACAGGAACAACAAATCCTCAAAATATCACAATAGATACGGATAAAACGGTTACTGCAATATTCAGTTTAATACCTGTTACACAACGTACATTAATAATTAATGCAACAAATGGTAATATTACGGTGAGCCCAAACCCTAATACAACAACAAATAATAGTGGTACTTATGATGATGGAACTGTAGTTACGTTAACACCAGATCCTGATTCTAATTATGAGTTTTCTCATTGGACGGGAGATTTTGCTGGTACTGGAAATACAAATACAACAAATCCATTAAGTATTACAATGGATGCAGATAAGTCTGTTACGGCAATGTTTAGTAAAATTCAACGTACCTTAACAATTAATGCTACAAACGGAACAGTAACTACAAACCCAAATCCTACAAACGGAACGTATGATGATGGAACTGTAGTAGGAATAACAGCAACTCCTAATGCAGGATACCAATTTGATAGTTGGTCTGGTGATGCAACAGGAACAACAAATCCTTTAAATATTACAATGGATTCAGATAAGTCTGTTACAGCAATGTTTAGTAAAATTCAACGAACATTAACTATTACTGCAACTAATGGTACTGTAACAACAAACCCAAATCCAACAAACGGAACGTATGATGATGGAACTGTAGTAGGAATAACAGCAACTCCTAATACAGGATACCAATTTGATGGTTGGTCTGGTGATGCAACAGGAACAACAAATCCTTTAAATATTACAATGGATTCAGATAAGTCTGTTACAGCAATGTTTAGTAAAATTCAACGAACATTAACTATTACTGCAACTAATGGTACTGTAACAACAAACCCAAATCCAACAAACGGAACGTATGATGATGGAACTGTAGTAGGAATAACAGCAACTCCTAATGCAGGATATCAATTTGATGGTTGGTCTGGTGATGCAACAGGAACAACAAATCCTTTAAATATTACAATGGATGCAGATAAGTCTGTTACAGCAATGTTTAGTAAAATTCAACGAACATTAACTATTACTGCAACTAATGGTACTATAACAACAAACCCAAATCCAACAAACGGAACGTATGATGATGGAACTGTAGTAGGAATAACAGCAACTCCTAATGCAGGATACCAATTTGATGGTTGGTCTGGTGATGCAACAGGAACAACAAATTCTTTAAATATTACAATGGATGCAGATAAGTCTGTTACAGCAATGTTTAGTAAAATTCAACGAACATTAACTATTACTGCAACTAATGGTACTGTAACAACAAACCCAAATCCAACAAATGGAACATATGATGATGGAACTGTAGTAGGATTAACAGCAACTCCAAATACAGGATATCAATTTGTTGGATGGTCTGGGGATGCAACTGGGACAATAAACCCTTTAAGTATTACTATGGATGCTAGTAAAAATATTACTGCAATCTTTAGCAGTACAGCTAGTATAAACGATCATAATAATTTTGACTTTAAGATGTTTCCAAATCCTACAAATGGAAAGTTAACTGTAGAATTAAAAGGGCAAATTAAGGCTATTGATTTGTTCAATTTACAAGGTCAAATTGTTAAAAAATTCACGACAAAAAACATTAATATTCATTCAATTTCGAATGGAATTTATTTAATGAAAATAACAACTGAAAAAGGGGAGGTAGCTATTAAAAAAGTTATTAAAAATTAAATTAGTTTTTAAAATTTTATAATTTTTAGCCCATCAAGTATTTGATGGGCTTTTTTTATGCTTTATGAAATAGTTGTAGAAACTAAGAATACAAAATCAAAAAGACACCTAACATAATACCAATTAATGGTACTAGTTTCTTTCGCTTATTCTTTTCTTTAAATATAAGTCCTCCAACAACTACAGCAATAATAATTTGACTTCTTTTTATTGCTGAAAGTAGCATAATTAATGCGTCAGGATCTTGTAAAGCTTTAAAGTAAAAATAATCAGCAGCTTGTAATAAAACACCAACAGCAATTATAGACCAACGGAATTTAAATGATTTACGCTTCTCTGGATAAGGAAACCAAGTGATCGTTAAAATAAGTAACAATATTAGAATCGTGTAAAAGCAAAACCAAAACTGTAAGGTTTGTGGGTTTAAATGGATACTCTGAATCAAAAACTTGTCATACAAACCACTAGAAGCACCTAAAAAGGTAGCACCAATAATGGCAAATATCCATTTATTCTTTTTAAAAATAATGCCTTCTTTTTTACCAATTCTAGAATATAATATCACAGAAAATATAATTAGAAAAAAACCAATCCATTGAAATAAATTTGGACTTTCTTTATAAATAACCATTGCGCCAATAAAAGTAAAGAAAGGACCTGCAGAACGTATAGGAGTTACAATAGTTATTGGTAAATGTCTTAAAGCTTGATAGGCTAAAACCCAAGAACCAGCCATAATCATCGATTTTATAAAAATAAAACCATGAGTTTGCCAAGAAATAGATTGAAAATTATAGCCTTTTTCTAGAGCATAATCTGGATATAAAACAGCCAATAAATAAAAAACAGCAACAAATAAAAAACCACTAAAAACCGTGCCTAGAAGCACAGGGAAAACCTCATTTCCTTGAACTGCATGTTTTTTACATAAGTTGTGTAATCCTAAGAAAAGAGCAGCCAATAAACCTAAATACATCCACATGCCGCGAATATAGTTTTTTAGGATATTTATCAGAAATAAAAAATAACAAATAAAATAGATAGTATTCTCATGAAAAGTGTCGTTACCTTTGACAAAAATATTTTTTATGTCAAAACGTTTTTCCGATTTAGGAATTAATGCAGCATTACAACAAAGCTTATCAACTATAGAAATATCTACACCAACAGATATTCAAGAAAAAGTAATTCCTGTAGTGTTAGAGCAAAAAGAAGATATTGTTGCTTTAGCAAAAACGGGTACAGGAAAAACAGCTGCTTTTGGGTTGCCTTTATTACAATTGATAAATACTGATAGTTCTGAAATTCAAGCAGTCATATTAGCGCCTACAAGAGAGTTAGGGCAACAGATTTACAATAATTTGATTTCTTTTGCGGCACACAGTCCAGAAACATCAATAGCAGTAATTTGTGGAGGAATCCCTATAAAGCCTCAAATTGAACGTTTAAAAAGCACAACACATATTGTGGTTGCCACACCAGGTCGTTTAGCAGATTTAGTTAAACGAGAGGCTATTAATATTAAGAATATTGCTTATTTTATTCTAGATGAAGCTGATGAAATGGTGAGTGCTTTAAAAGAAGGATTAGATGCTATTATCAAAGAAATTCCTAAAAAAAGGCGCACCTTATTATTTACGGCAACCATGCCAGGAACTATCAAACAATTGGTGCAAAACTATATGTCTAAAAATGTTGTGCAGATAGAGGCAGATATGACTACTTTGGGGCACCAAGGGATCGATCATCAATATGTAGTGGTTGCTCCCATAGAAAAGTTAGAAGTATTACTTCACTTTTTAAACTCAAAAGAAGGAGAAAGAGGAATCATTTTTTGTAAAACAAAAGCTGCCGTAAATAAACTAGCAAAAAACTTAGCTATTAATAAGTTCTCTTCAGGTGCTATTCATGGTAGTTTAACCCAGGGAATTCGTGATCGAATCATGGGACAATTTAGAGAAGGACATATCGATATTTTAGTGGCTACAGATTTAGCAGCAAGAGGAATTGATGTTAAAGAGGTTTCTTATGTAGTAAATTACCATCTACCAGACACTTATGACACCTATGTTCATAGGAGTGGGCGTACAGCAAGGGCAGGAGCAAAGGGACTTTCTTTAACAGTTCTTCAACCAGAAGAGGTTGTTGATATTGCTGAGTTTGAAAAAGAACTTAGTATTTCGTTTAATCGCTATAAAAAAGCTGATGCAAAAAGTATTGAAGAGAATAACACTCTTTTATGGGCAAAGAAAATTTTTAAAACGAAACCTAATCGTACAATTTCTGAAAATTTTAAAAAGAAAGTGAGTACTGTTTTTCATCATTTAACAAAAGAAGAATTGATTGAAAAAGTACTAGCAAATCATTTAGAAAAAATAAATGCGACTCATTCTAAATCAGAAAAACCTAAAAAGAAAAAGGCAAAGAAGCAATAGGAGTAGAGGTTCTTTGGCACGATGTTTGAAATCAAATAAGTAATATTAAAATAAATATAGTAAATTATGAGTACAGGTACAGTAAAATTTTTCAACGAGTCTAAAGGATTTGGTTTTATTACAGAAGAAGGAATAGACAAAGATCACTTTGTTCACATTTCTGGATTAATAGACGAAATTCGTGAAGGCGTTTCTGTTGAGTTTGACCTACAAGAAGGTAAAAAAGGATTAAATGCAGTAAACGTAAAAGTTATCTAAATATAAATTCAAGTTTTAAAAAGTCCATCAAGTTTTTGATGGACTTTTTTGTTGCTTTATTTTTTTGAAATTCTCCAAGAAAATTTTATGGTAGTTCCCATTCCTTTCTCAGATTCTACAGTAATAGTTCCATCATTTTCTGAAATTATTTTCTTAACAATAGAAAGCCCAATTCCGGTACTTTCTACTTCATTCTCATTACTTAATTGACTAAACATGTCAAAAATCTTAGTATGATATTTAGCATCTATACCAGGACCATTATCGTTAACAGAAAATAAGTATTCATTTTTTAAATTTGTAAATGAAAAATTGATTTCCGTTATTTTTTTATCATTATGTTTTATGGAATTACTTATAAGATTTTGAAAAACATGTTCTAATTCAAGCTTATTTGCATAAATTTCAGCATCTACTTCTGGAAGGTTAAAAATATGATTATCAGTAGCATCAAACAAGTTTATAACTTCACTTAACAAATTGTTTAAGCTAAATAATTCTTTCTTTTTATTACCTCTAGCTATTTTAGAATAATCTAAAAGGCCATTAATTAAGGCATTCATTTTAGATACTCTGTTTTTTAATAATTCAAAATGATATTTAGATTCTTTATCAAGAGAAGTATGAACATCTTCTTCTATAAAAGCGACTAATGAATGTATTGCTATTAATGGAGATTTTAAATCGTGAGAAACAATGTGATTAAAATTATCTAATTCTGTGTTGTAGTTTTTTAAAAGTTTTAAATTTTCTTCTAATTCTAGATTTACATTTTTAAGTTCATCAGACTTAATAGAGATCTCTTTTCGCTGTTCTATTGCTAACTCTTTAGATTCTTCTAGTTCTTCAAATGAGTTGGCAAACCTTGTCATTAAAAGCATAGAGAAAAGCAAAAAAGCAACTAGATAACCAAAATTAACTAAAATTAAAATGCTTTCATTTTTATAAATAAAGAAAATAATATGTCCAAAAAAGATCACTAAACCCAATAGCATGCTTGCCATTAATAAAAAGGTTTCACGTTCTTTAGAAATAATTACTTTTATAATGATATATGAGATGTATAACAAGTTAATGATTAATAACATTAAGAAAGGTGAAACTAGTTTAGTAAAGTAAGGAGCCGGTAAGAAAAGACATAATAAACAGAATATAGAAAAGATATAAATGATGATTTTTTTATACTTCTTATACATAAAACTCGAAAAAATAGCATGGAAAAAAAGATTCGCAGAAGCCCCCACAATAAACAATGAAAAATACTCAATCTTTGTTAAAAAAATAAAACTAATAGATTCAAAAAGTTCTCCCAAAGGTGCGTATCTATCACTTAAAGACATGTAAGCTATTGATAAACAAAGAATTCCAAAATAGAGAACGGCGCTGTCTTTATTCCAATAAAACAAAAAGAAAAATAAAAAGAAGGTTCCAATAAAACCTAAACTTCCTATATAAAACATATCTGCTATTGTTTTTTTATGCTTCTTTTTAAGCAAATAATTACTCTTACTAATTATTAAAGGTTCTGTAAAACCGCCCTTATGATGATAAAAATTAGCAACTTGAATAACAATTTCGAATTTAGATTCTGACGTACTTAAAGGAATAATTTGCGAGCTTCTTCTATGAATTGTTTCAGTTTTAGAAGTCCCAACACGTCCAATTTCAGAGATTAAAACACCATTTATATAAGTTTTAGAAGAAGAATAAGCTTTAGGTATGTATAATGATATATGTGATCTTTCCTTTGGAACAGAAATTTTTAATCTATACGTAGCAAAACCAAAAGAAGGTAGTTTAGTACTATCTGAAAGATTAAATGTTGTCCAATTATTTAGTGATACTTTTTTTAATGGTGTAGTAGCTTCAAAATTTCCAGGCTCAATTAATTGATTCCAATAAAACTCCCAATCAGAATCTAAAGAGATTTCAATATTTGTATGAAAAGACGATTTTTGAGGATTATTTAAAGAAGTATTTTCTGTTTGTTGCTCAAAAGAAAACGAATTATGTATGGATAGCAATACCAAAATGACACAACAAATAAGTTTTATTTGGTCATTTTTTAATATCCAATGATACATGAGGGATTTCTTGTAATTGTACATTTATATTTAAAAGCTACCAAAATAGTTAATTTAAATTACTTTAAATACGTGTTTATACTAAAAAAAAATAGTATGCGTAGCTATAATAGGAGGGAAACACAATGTTGATGAAAAGGTTTAAGCTTTTCCGCATTAGTCAGATTTATGCTCAATCACATATTTTCCCCAATCTACAAGAGCATTTAAAACAGGAATTAACGTTTTTCCAAATTCGGTTAAGGAGTATTCTACTTTTAGTGGTGGTTTAGAAGTATACACTTTCCTCTTAATAATTCCATCTTTTTCCAATGTCTTTAACTGTAAACTCAACGTTCGTTCTGTTACTGTTGGCATCGTTTTTCTAAGTTCATTATAACGAAGTATGCTAGACTTTAAATTGTATAAAATTGCAGCCTTCCATTTTCCACCAATAATTCCCATCGTTAATGTTGTGATACAAGGATATTCTTTTTCGTTAAATGCGTACATATTTCTAATTTATTTATACTATCATTTTTGACCGTTATTGCAAAGGTAAGATAATATACTTACTATTGTAACTATATTAAGTATAGTTTATAATTTTAAGATAGAATAACATTATGAGTCCAGTTTTAATTGATAGTATTGGTTACGCAGCATTAGTGATAAATCTTTATTCCATGTCTACCAAAGGCGAATATAAGCTGCGGTTAATTTCACTCATTGCCAATATTGGTTACGTTTTTTATGGTGTATTTATTAATGCTTTTCCCATAATAATAGGGTGTACCATTGCTGTATTTCTCCATGGATATCATTTAAGAAGATTACGAATAAAACAAAATATCAATGATTAAAATAAAAAAAACAACAAAAGCAGATACAGAAGTATTAGCACTTTTAGGAAGACAAACATGGGCAGAATCTCACGGACATTATATAGAGGATAAAAACGAGCTAAAAAAATACCTAGACGAGAATTTTTCAATTTCTAAAACCAATGAGAATATTAACGACCCCAAGCAACTCTTCTATATTATGTATGAAGAAAACTTACCAATTGGGTATGCAAAAATAATAGTGCATGCTACAAACGAACATGTTGCTTCACAAAATAGTTGCAGGTTAGAACGAATTTTTATCCTAAATGATTTTATTCCTTTAAAGGTTGGGCACCAGTTATTAACGTATGTAGAGGAACAAGTAAAAGCATTGCAATTAGATACCCTATGGCTTTCTGTGTATATAAAAAATAAAAGAGCTATTAGATTCTATGAAAAAAATGAGTTCATTAATGTTGGGGAATTAAACTTCTTAGTTGATGGGAAAAAATATAAAAATATTGTATTCTCTAAAAAATTACATTAACTTTTTGCAATAGGAGCCTCCAAACTATGTTCAGGAATTCCAAATCCATCAATTAAAGCAACTAAATAGGGTCTTAATTCTGAGGTTAGCCTTTCTACACGTTTACGTATTGCTTTCGATTTTGTGCCACTTATATAGCCTTGTTCTAAGTACCAAGAAGCATCTTTTTGCAGTTCATGCAACGCATACAAAGTGCTTGTTTTTTTAAATAACAACCTGTTTTTTTTATTTTCAATTGTATTCGTAAAATCTGTAAAGGTGTTATAAGCCAATTCTATAATATAAGCTTTCCCTACAGCCAATAAATGCGTTTGTACTTTTAAAAATGCTTGGTAAGATGGCATTCCTTTTTTTACATAATCTCGAATACGCATGGCAACTGTATAGGTAAGCCTTCTTGTGCGATAATTAAAAGCATGTTTATGGAATTTAGAATTATACAAATGATCTTTATCTACATTGTTTGTATAGGCAGGATTAATTGTATTGAATTTGTCTTCTATTCGAGTTCCTAAAAATTTAAGAACCGCTGTAAAACCAGCGCTATTAAATTCCGATTTAAAATCTGATAAAAACACCCTTTGCAGCCAATTGTAGTAATACATGGTTATCACCTTCAAAGGTTGTAAAAATATCAACATCACCTTTTAAATCCGAAATCTGATTTTCCATTAAATATCCTTTTCCACCACAAGCTTCTCTACATTCTTGTATGGCATCATTTGCAAACCAGGTAATAATAGATTTTAATCCTGCAGCTTGGGTTTCTATTTTACGTTTGTCTAAAATAGAAGGATCACTATACTGTTTCATCATATGTGTAAGGGTTACATCATATACGTAACAACTTGCAATTACTGGAGTTAAACGTAATTGATGTGAAGGATAATCCATTAATAAATCTTCCTGAACCTTTATACTATTATTAAATTGTCTTCTTTTTAATGCATGTTTTACGGCAATGGCTAATGCTTTTTTAGCACCACCAAGTCCTGCACGTGCTACACAAATTCTACCGCCAACCAAAGTACCTAGCATAGTAAAAAAACGTTTGCTTGGGTTCTCTATATCAGAATGATAGCTTCCATCTGGAAGAATATCACCATATTTATTTAATAAATTTTCTCTGGGTACGCGTACTTGATGAAACCAAATTTTACCATTGTCTACACCATTTAACCCTAATTTATAACCATTATCTTCTATTATTACACCTGGCATTAATTTGTGATTCGAATCACGAATAGGTACTAAAATAGCATGAACGCCATGGTTTTTACCATCAACAATTAATTGAGCAAATACAGAGGCCATACTTGAATCTAACGCATTGCCTATATATTCTTTATTATCATTTTTTCCAGGGGTATGAATAATAATATTGTCTGTTTCTTTGTCATAAGTAGCAGTAGTTTTAACGCCTCTTACATTAGATCCATGTCCTGTTTCTGTCATGGCAAAACAACCCAAAAGAGTTGCTTTTCCAGTTGCTGACAAATACGCATCATGATGTTTTTTTGTTCCTAGTTTTTGAATACTTCCTCCAAAAAGACCAAACTGAACGCCAAATTTTACAGCCATACTTCCATCTACATACATCATATTTTCAAAAATAGCTGCATAACCAGTCATGTTTTCAGTACCTCCATAGGCTGCAGGATAGCCCATGGCTCCATATCCTTTTGCTGCCAGAAACTCGATTTGTTTTAATACATGGGCTCAAAACGCTTCTTTTGTTCTTCTTAGTTCCCATTTAAAAATAGGGTCTTTTAATACTTATCTAAAATTATCTATGGTTGTAGCATGTGCTCCTTTTAAGAGGCTATCAATTTCTTTGGGTGTATAATAATTAGAAATAGGCTCTTTTACAACCTCTATTTCAAATAAGTGATTGTAATGATTGGGCTGAGCCTAAATTAACTTCTATGTCTTTTAAATGCTCGTTTAAGGGAAATGCTTCAAAATGATGTGCGACCATTTTCTGACTAAAAGTGGCTAGGGGATAGGTATCACTTTCTATAAGCTTTATATTCGAATTAGAAATTACATTTTTCCAATGCTTTAATTCTTCATTAGCAGGTGGATTCTTTTTATCCAAACACTGTAATAGATAGTGATGCTCTTCTTTGGTCAGAGATGTATCTTGTTCTATGGCTTTTTTTACGACAGAAACTTCAGAATAAGATAATAAATCATCAGACCAAATCACATAAAAAAAAAGGAATGTATTGTAGAATTCCAGAAGAATAGTTAGTTTTTTTCATAAAATGAATTTACAGTAAATTTAGAAACATACAAACTCGATCAATTTTTTAATGCACTCTAAAAGACTCATAAATTGAAGAGGAGGAATACTATTTTTAAAACAAGAAACTTCTGTATGCTAGCGATATTAAATTGAAGTAATTTTAGAAATTATTCTTTACTTTTGAAACTAACAAAAAAGAGATTCCATTACTGGAATACAATATAACCAATCCAAAATACAAGACTAAAACGATGGTGAAAATTAACAGTAATACTGCTTGGACTTGGTTTAAAAAAGCAATGCTATTGGTTCTTTTCTCTTTAATTGTAAACCATATTGTAGCCAGTGATAATTTTCTAGAGAGTAGTACTTATAGATTCCCTTTGGTAGGTTTTTTATTTACGATTGGGCTATTAACGATTGTTGGATTCATCGCCCATTTTAATTTTAAATTTCACAAGAAAAAAAAAGTAGAAGTTACATCTATCGTTCGGTTTATGGCTTCTACTCTTGGCTATATTACCCTTGTATATGTACCCATAAATATTGTTTTAGAATTACTTATAGGAGGTTTTTTTCCGTCTTTGTTGGTTTTATAAAACGCTATTTATTAATCAGTTACGAATTATGTTGTTTAAGACAAATGTCTTTTCTACTGAAATGGAAAAATCTTAAATTTATGATGAAGTTTCTCAACTGTACTCGAATTAGTTTACATCTTTCAATTAACTATTATTTATTTCAAAACCAACTTAACCCATTCATCAGGTTTTTCTAGCATTAAGAAATGTCCGCAGTTTTCCATCCAAATTAATTCGTTATTAGGAATCTCTTCATGTAATAATTCAGCAATTTTTGGAATGGCAATTGGGTCGTTTTTTGCCCAAATAATTTTAGCAGGAATTTGTGTTTCTTTCAGAGCACCAATCCAACGATGCCAATAATAATATCGCTCGTTAATATAATTAGTTAATTGATGGATTACTTTTCGTCCATTATTATGCTCTAAAAGCTCCCACATTTCTTTTAATTCTTCGTTAGTAGCTTTAGATTTATCAAAATAAATATTACGCATATTCTTTCTAAAAATCGGATAATTGGTTAACCTAGCTACGAATTTTCCAGTTATTTTACTCTTTAATAATTTCTGTATGGTACGTAATTTAGAAAGTTCTATATGGGCAGAACCATTGCAAAGAATAAATTTATCAATCTGTAAATTGATTTGCTTTTTATTGTGTCTAGCTAGTATTTCTGTGGCAACGCTTGTTCCGTAATCGTGCGCTAATAAGGTTACTTTTGTCAACCCTAACTGTTTCCACAATTGAAGTGCAAAATCGGCTTGCTCTATTAAAGAATAGGAGTAGTCTAAAGGCTTATCAGAAAAACCGAAACCTAAATGATCATGAATAATTACACGATACCGTTTAGAAAGTGCTGGTAACACTTTAAAATAATCGAAAGAAGATGTTGGGTATCCGTGGAGAACAACCATCGTTTCTTGAGATTTCTCGACTACGCTCGAAATGACATCTTTAGAATCAATTACAAATAGTTTTCTGTTAAAAACCGTAATAAATTCACCTTTAGATTTCCACTCGGTATTATTCACGTAATAATTTTTTAATGTCAGTTCCTTTATTAGTAGTTACTTTTAAGAAATAAATCCCGTTTGAAAACGATTTTGTATCAATAGTAAATCTGTTTAATTCTTTAGTATTCTTATTTTGATATATTGTTTTTCCAAGAATATCATATATCAAAATATTTTGCATATTTTCCGCAGAAAAAGTCAAGCTATTTTTAAATGGATTTTCGCTTTTCATTTTAATTTGAACAAAATCTTCAACTTTCATTAATACTCCAAAAACACCTACCAAAGCTTGATACATTTTCTCCCAGCCCGTACTATCTGCTCTTAACTTCGTTTTTTCTTGTTCTACATGAATAAACCGTCCGGTAGTAGATTGTGCAGACTGATTACAGGGATTATTACTTTGATTTATTAATCTTCCCTGTGTATTGGTAAAACCTACTAAACGATCCCAATTATCTAGATGTGCTGTTTTAAAAGTTAACGTATTGTCTTGAGCAAATAACGCAGTTTTTAATTGTGCAGCATAATCTGTAGTTGGAGTTTGATCTGTTCCGTTACTTAAAATAACATACGGATCATCATCTTTTTTAGCAAAACCATGTAATTGAAAAAAGACGGATTCTGTGATGGTATTATAAATAATTTCTGTTGTTTTTTGCCACATGGTTTCGGCATTATGCGCCATATCAGAAATTTTAAAAGCTTCAGAAGATCCGCCAGTACAAACTGTTGTTGTTCCTGCACAGGTTGATAATGTACTGTGATTACAACGATGAGTTCCATTTAAAAATAATGCTTTATTATTAAGTCTTACAAAACAATAGATTGCTTGTTTACCTGTATTAAAATCGAAATCTGAATGTGGTGCTTGTAAAATTAAATTAGGCCTTGCTGCATTCTTTGCAAAAGCAAAAGTTCCCCAATACTTAGATTGTGGCGATTTTTCTTCTACAACATAAAACACATCATTATTACCAATATCAGTATCTGTATATTCAACAATTTGATAATTCACAGAAGTTGCATTGGTTCTTGCTGTAGCAATATCATTCGATAAAATAGAATTAATCATTGCTGTCCAACTAGTTACTTCATTATCTGTTGGTATACTAAAGTTGTTTCCAGTTTCACCTGGCATTGCTGCAATTTTTGCATGCAAATAATTTTCTAAATTTCCAGAATCAGTTTGAGAAAAAGAGTTAATAGTAAAAAGAAAAAGTAGTGTGAGGGATAATTTTTTCATGTTTTTTAGTTTGGTGTAATACAAACAAATTTAATGAATTTTATGTAGTTTTGAAATTATATAAAAATCGATTAATGTCAGTTCGAGTAAAATTGCTTTTGCAATTTTGTATCGAGAACTTTTTAAAAGTAGACTTCTCGATACTATTTTGAAAATTTCATATACAAAATCACTCGAAGTGAGAGCACACTTTATAGACGTTATATTACCCATTCCGCTTCAGAAGACCTTTACCTATACTGTAACGGAAGAAGAAGCTGGTTTTCTGAAAAAAGGAATGCGTGTTGCTGTTTCGTTTGGAAAGTCTAAGATTTATACCGCAATGGTTTTTAATATCCATCAAGTTGCTCCAACGTTGTATGAAGCAAAAGATATTCATCAAATTTTAGATGATAAACCGATTGTAAATGAGTTACAATTAAAACATTGGCAGTGGATTTCCAACTATTATATGTGTTCTTTGGGAGATGTTTTTAGAGCGTCATTGCCATCCGCTTTTTTATTAGAAAGTGAAACAATTGTATATAAAAACGAAGGTTTTACTGATGAATCAGTTTTAAGCGATCATGAATTTTTAGTTTTTGAAGCTTTGCAACATCAATCACAATTAACAATCCATCAAGTTGCAGATATTTTAGGAACAAAAAAAGTATTGCCAATAATTAATGAGTTGATTAAAAAATCAGCAATAACCATTAAAGAAAAGATTTATGAAGTTTACAAACCAAAACTGGTTAAGTATGTCCGTTTTCATGCTGATTATTCTGATGATAATGCGATAGAAAGTATAGTAAATTCTTTAACAAGAGCAAAAAAACAACGCGAACTTGTATTAGCTTTTTTTCAATTATTAAGTACTAAAAAACCAATAAAAGCAAAAGAGTTACTTGAAAAATCAAATGTTTCTTCAGCCGTATTAAAAACTTTAGTTGATAAAAATATCTTTGAAACCTATCATATTAAAACCGATAGAATTCAATATAAGGGAGACACCAATGAATTGATGCAATTAAATGATTTTCAAGATGCTGCACTCAATCAAATTAAAAAATCATTTAAAGAAAGAGACGTTACATTATTACATGGAATTACTAGTTCTGGGAAAACTGAAATCTATGTAAAATTGATCCATGAAGTTATTGAAAGTGGAAAACAAGTTTTGTTTTTATTACCTGAAATAGCGTTGACTACACAAATAATTACACGCTTACAAAACTATTTTGGAAATCAAGTTTCTGTGTTTCATTCCAAATATTCTATGAATGAAAGAGTAGAAGTATGGAATAATGTTTTAGAAAGTAAACCAAAAGCACAAATCATTTTAGGAGCGCGTTCATCCATCTTTTTACCATTTTCTAGCTTAGGGTTAATTGTGGTAGATGAAGAGCATGAAACGTCTTATAAACAATTTGAGCCTTCACCACGTTATAATGCGAGGGATGCCGCTATAGTTTTATCAAAATTACATAACGCAAAAATATTACTAGGTTCTGCAACTCCGTCTTTAGAAAGTTATTTTAATGCACAGCAAAACAAATATGGTTTTGTGGAATTAAACAGACGTTTTGGAAATGTACAATTGCCAAAAATTGAGCTTATTGACATTAAAGAAAAACATCGTAAAAAATTAATGACGAATCATTTTTCTGATAGAATGATCACCTTAATTACCGAAGCTTTAGAAGAAAAAGAACAGGTTATTTTATTTCAGAATCGTCGTGGATTTTCTCCTGTTGTAGAATGTAAAACTTGCGGAGTTTCTCCACAATGTCCTAATTGTGATGTAAGTTTAACGTATCATAAATATAAAACAGAATTACGCTGTCATTTTTGTAATTATCAACGAGCCATGCCAAATAGTTGTGGTGCTTGCGGAAGTAATACATTAGATACCAAAGGTTTTGGAACCGAACAAATTGAGTTAGAATTAAAAGAGTTGTTTCCAAATCATACCATCGGGAGAATGGATTTAGATACCACACGAGGAAAACATGGATATCAAAAAATAATTGGCGCTTTTGAAGCGCAAGAAATAGATATTTTAGTAGGAACTCAAATGCTTTCTAAAGGATTAGATTTTGGAAATGTTTCTTTAGTTGGAATTTTAAACGCAGATTCTATGCTGAATTTTCCAGATTTTAGAGCTTTTGAACGTGCGTATCAATTAATGGTTCAGGTTTCTGGTAGGGCAGGACGTAGCAAAAAACAAGGGAATGTTGCCATACAAACGTTTAATCCGTATCATCAAATATTGCAACAAGTTTCTACAACAAATTATACAGAAATGTATAAAGAACAGCTGCAAGACAGGTGGCAGTTTCATTATCCGCCATACTATAGATTGATTAAAATTACGTTAAAACATAGAGATTATACTAAAGTTGATAACGGAATTAATTGGTTAGCAAAAGCCTTGCAAAATTCTTTTGGTAAACATGTTTTAGGACCCTCAGCACCTGCAGTTTCTAGAATTAGAAATTTATATATTAAAAATTTAGTGATTAAAATTCCACCAAAACAATCTTTAGCAAAAACCAAAGAACAACTTACTAAAGTTAAAAATACTTTTGAGGCTGTTAAAGATTTTAGACCTATTCGTTTTATTATTGATGTGGATGCTTATTAAGGTAGTTGTTAGTCTTTAGTTATTGGTTTTTAGTTATATTGTGTTATAAAATCATAAAAGAAAATGAAATTAAAAAAAGAATATGATTTAATATGTGTTGGTGGTGGAATTATGAGTGCAACGTTAGCTTTGATTACCAAATTATTAGATTCAAAAGTTGATATTTTAATTTTAGAGCGCTTAGATAAAGTTGCTCAAGAGAGTTCTGCGGCTTGGAATAATGCCGGTACAGGTCATTCTGCTTTATGTGAGTTGAATTATTGTCCTGAAGAAAATGGAAAAGTATCTATAAAAAAAGCAATTGATATTTGTACTCAATTTGAAATTTCTAAACAGTTTTGGTCATATTTAGTTGATAAAAAATTATTAGAAAATCCAGATGAGTTTATAGCATCTGTAAAACATCATAGTTGGGTTTTAGGAAAAGAAAATGCGGATTATTTAGAAAAAAGATTTAAATCATTTCAAGAACATTTTATGTTCGATTCTATCGAATTTACAAGAGAAATTGATACAATGAAAGATTGGTTTCCTTTAATTATGAATGATAGAAATGAAAGTGAAATCATGGCCGCTTCTAGAATTGATAGAGGAACAGAAGTAAATTATGGTTCATTAACTGAAAAACTATTTCACATTTTAGAAACTGAATTTAATACACCAGTTCATTGTAATATGGAAGTGTTAGATATTGATCCTGATACAGATATTGCTTGGACAGTAGAAGCAAAGAATTTAAAAACAAAAGAGAAGTGTCAAATTGATGCAGAGCACGTTTTTATAGGTGCTGGTGGTGGAAGTTTGTTATTATTACAAAAAGTAGAAATTGATGAAAAAGAAGGTTATGGAGGTTTTCCTGTTAGTGGAGAATGGTTGGTTTGTAAAAATGAAGAAATTATAAAACAATATAACGCTAAAGTTTATAGTAAGGCTGGAATTGGAGATCCGCCAATGTCTACACCACATTTAGATACGCGTTATATAGATGGTAAAAAACAATTAATGTTCGGGCCATTTGCAGGTTTCAGTCCTAAATTTTTAAAAGAAGGTTCAAATTTCGATTTATTTAAATCCATTCAGTTTGATAATATCCCTTCAATGTTTGGCGCTTTTTGGCATAATTTACCGCTCACAAAATACTTGATAGAGCAAGTTTTGATGAGTAAAGAGGATAGAATGGATTCTTTACGCAAGTTTGTGAAAAAGGCTAAAGATGAAGATTGGGAAGTTGTAAAAGCGGGTCAACGAGTTCAAATTATTAAAAAAGATGAATTTGAGGGTGGAAAACTTCAATTTGGTACAGAAGTAATATCTAGTAAAGATGGAAGTATTACTTGTTTGCTTGGAGCTTCTCCAGGTGCTTCTACAGCAACTTCAATTATGTTAGAAGTCATAGAAAAAGCTTTTCCTGAGTTGATAAACTCTAAAAAAGGTAAAGAGAAACTTAAAGAAATGATTCCTTTTTATAATGCTGAAATTACTAAAAAGTTGTTTTATAAAGAGTTGAAGAAGAGTAAGGTTTCATTAAAATTATAATAAATAAAATTATATCCTAATAATGAAAATATGATTTACAGAAACGTATTGATTATAATTCATTTTTTTAACTAATAACTAACTTCTAAAAACCAATAACTAAAAAAGTTTAGAAAACTTTTTTAATCCAAGCAACCTTTTTCTAAAATCTGTAGTCTATATATTTGTAAGACAGTAAAAACCAATTAATCCGGATTGAAAATTATACGATTACATAACCAACAAGCTACGCTTATTAAAAAAGCAAGCCAGCAAAACAGAGAAGCTCAACAGCAATTGTTTGAGCAGTATTCTCCTAAAATGTTGGGTGTATGTAGACAGTATGTTAAAGATATGCATCATGCAGAAGATTTGATGTTACAAGGGTTTTTAAAGGTTTTTACGAATGTGCAAAAGTTTAAAAGTGAAGGAAGTTTTGAAGGTTGGATTAGACGAATAATGGTAAACACATGTTTAAGTTATTTACGAAAAAAGAATCCAGTTCAATTATCAGATGAAGACTATGTTTTTAACGATTCTGCTACAGAAAGTTTAGAAAATACGTCGGTTGAAGATATTCAAAAACTAATAGATAAACTTCCAGAAGGCTATAAGTTGGTGTTTAATTTATATGCTATTGAAGGTTTTAAACATGCAGAGATTGCAGAAAAATTACAAATTTCTGAAAGCACCTCTAAATCGCAATTATTTAAAGCACGTAAATGGTTGCAAACAAATTATATTAAAATGAATTCAATACATAATGCAGACAAATAAGATAGACATACAAATTGCTGAAAAACTAAAAAACAGAACATTGCAGCCGTCAGACTCTGCTTGGGAACGTTTAAGTAGTCAGTTAGATGCACAGCAAACTAAAAAGAAACCGAATTGGTTTTTGTATTTAGGATATGCAGCAAGTATAGCTTTATTGATTAGTGTTGGGTTTTACTTTTTTAATGGAAATGATAAGATAAATCCAGTAAAAGAAATAATTGTAGCATCACCAATAGATACTTTGCAATTTGATAATTCAGTTTTAAAACAAATAACACCTGTTGAAGAAGCAATTGTAGATGTTAAAAATAAAAAAGAAATATCAACTCGAGCGCAGTCAAAAGGTATTAAAGATGAAAATTCAATATCTAAAAATAATATTTCTATTTCAAAAGAAAATAAAAGAGGAGCAACTAAGAAGGACAAAACAGTAATTGCAAGTATTGACAATAGTAATTCATCAGAAGTTATTAATAAAAGTGTCATTGCGAGTGTAAAGATGCAATCTGTAAAAAAAGAAACTTCAACATCAAGTATAAAAATTAATAGTGACGATTTATTGTTTGCCGTTACCCATACCGAAGAAGAAGTAAAAACCTATTATGCTAAATATAATGTTAATAGAGATGATGTATTAAAAACGATTAAAAGTGAGCTCAAAAAATCGAATTTAAGCATTGATCCTAATACCATTTTAGCAGAAGTAGAACGTGATATTGATGAAGATGTATTTAAAAATAATTTTATGTCGACATTAAAATCAAAAATATCAGGAATTGCCTCTGCAATTGCTAGTAGAAATAATTAATTATCACCTAGAGCGTAGTCGAAAGGTTTATCAAAAAATAAAGAATCATTAAAATTTAATAAAATGAAAAGAATACTATTAATATTAGTGTTGTTAACTACAACTATGGCTTTTTCTCAAGAAAAAATCTTCGAAAAAGAAGTTCAGAAAATATCAAAGAAAATTGATGAAATCACTAAAGAAGAAAAAGATTCGTTAAAGATAAAAGTGAATCAAATCAATCTAAGATTAGAAAACAAAGAAATAACACAAACAGTTGCCACTCAACTTAAAAAAACTGCAGCAGCATATCATGCAAAAAACATTGAGAATAGAGTAGGAGCGCAAGAAAAACTATTACAGCAACTTGTGCAAGATAAAACGAATGGTAAAATAGCAAGTACAAAAGAAGATGACTATGATGATAATAATACTTTTACAATAGGTAATAAAACATTTAGATTCTCATTAAATAAAGAAAGAGCTGAAAAACGTATATCTGATAGAAAGAAAAAGTGGGAAAAGAAAGGTAAACGTGGTAAAGCTTCAACTTCTCAATTTGTGTTTGCCATGGGGGTAAATAATGTATTGATTGATGATGATTTTGGGTCGCTTGACGTTTCTAACTATAAATTTTGGAAATCTCGTTTTTATGAAATAGGATGGACTTGGAAAACAAGATTTAATAGAAGACCATCGGCTTCTTATTTGAAATATGGAGTTTCATTTCTTTGGAATAATTTAAGAGCAGAGAATAATCAATATCATGTTGTTAATGGAAACACTACAGGTTTACAAGTGCATCCAGAAAATTTAACAGAGAGTAGATTACGTCATGCCCAGGTTATTTTTCCAGTACATTTTGAGTGGGATTTTTCTAAAAACGGTAGTTATTCTGATGGTACACCTAGAAATAGAACTAATAAATCTGTCCGTTTTGGTTTAGGAGCTTTCTTTGGTTTTAAACTAGGAACAAGACAGTATATAGAATACTTAGATGCAAATAATGTTAGAGTAGAGCAAGTAGAAAAAAATGATTTTAATACTAAAACTGTTAACTATGGATTAAGTACTTATTTAGGTTATAGAGATTGTTCTTTTTATGTAAAATATGATTTAAATACATTATTTAATAATAGTAATACACGTAACATTTCTTTAGGATTGCGTCTAGATTTGGATTAACATACTTGTATATTCTTGTAAAGCCAACCCTGTGTTGGCTTTTTTTGTTTTATCAACTAGCTAGTTTTAGTGATATATTTTTAAGAATATACTCACTAATAAAGATAAAAAGTTATTATATTTGCACCCTTAAAAATAATATTTAAATACTTAATTATGAATCATTACGAAACTGTTTTCATTTTGAATCCCGTTTTATCTGACACTCAGATAAAGGAAACAGTACAAAAGTTTGAGGACTATTTGGTTTCTAAAGGTGCCGAAATGATTTCAAAAGAGGATTGGGGCTTAAAGAAATTAGCTTATCCAATTCAAAAGAAAAAAAGTGGTTTTTATCACTTATTAGAGTACAAAGTTGCTGGAGAAGAAATCTCTGCGTTTGAATTAGAATTTAGAAGAGATGATAGCGTTATGCGTTACCTTTCTGTAAGACTAGACAAACATGCAGCAGCGTGGGCTAAAAAAAGAACAGAACGTGTTAAATCTGCAAAAAAGTAAGAAATGGCATCAATAGAACAACAAGCAAAAGGCGGAAAGCAAGGAGAAGTTAGATATCTAACTCCACTTGACATTGACACTAAAAAAGAAGCAAAATATTGTCGTTTCAAGAAGAACGGCATGAAATACATCGATTATAAAGATGCAGACTTCTTAATGTATTTAGTAAACGAACAAGGTAAAATTTTACCAAGACGTTTAACAGGAACTTCATTAAAATATCAACGTAAAGTAGCGCAAGCTATTAAAAGAGCGCGTCATTTAGCGTTAATGCCTTACGTTGGAGATTTGTTAAAATAATAAAGAGGTAGAATCATGGAATTGATATTAAAACAAGACGTAGAAAACTTAGGTTTTAAGGACGATTTAGTAACTGTTAAGAATGGTTATGGTCGTAATTACCTAATACCTCAAGGACAAGCAATTTTAGCGACAAAGTCAGCTAAAAAAGTATTAGCAGAAAATGTAAAGCAACGTGCTTTTAAAGAAGCTAAAGTAATAGATGATGCTAATAAATTAGCAGAAGCTATAAAAGGTTACGAAATTAAGATTGCATCTAAAGTTGGATCAGGAGACAAATTATTTGGTTCTGTAAACAACATTAATGTAGCTGATGCTTTAACAAAAGCTGGAACAGAGATAGATAAGAAATTTATCAAAGTTATTGGTGGAACTGTTAAAAGATTAGGTAAATATAACGCTTCTGTACGTTTACATAGAGAAGTTGTTGCAGATATCGTATTTGAAGTAGTTGCTGAAAAGTAAAAACTTAAAAATACTATAATATAGGTAAAAAGCTTGTTCATATGAACAAGCTTTTTTTATTTTAGCCAAATTAGTAGCACTTTCACTACTATCACTATATGCTAAAAACCAAACTATTTTCTAAAATACCACATGCACTCACTATATTATTTATCATTATAGTTGCAGTTGCTGCTTTAACGCATATAATACCAGCAGGTGAGTTTGAAAGAATAGTAGTTGATGGAAGAAGTAGAGTTGTTCCAAATTCTTACCATACTATTACTAGTACTCCAATTTCATTTTTTGACATGTTTAAAGCAATTCCGTTAGGATTTGAAGCAGCTGTTAAAATCATTTTTATCGTATTAGCAGGCGGAATCATGTTTGGAGTTATGGAAAAAACAAAGACTATAGAAAATTTAGTAGGAACTTTAGTACGAACAATGGGGAATGAGAAAAAATACTTGATTGTGTTTTTAATGACCTTTTTCTACGGTTTCTTAGGAGTTTTTGTTGGTTATGAGCATAATATTGCCATGGTACCTATAGCTGCAGTATTAAGTATTGCAATAGGAGGAGATTTAATTTTAGCTGCCGGAATATCAGTTGGAGCTATAACTATTGGTTTTGGATTATCACCTATCAACCCTTATACAGTAGGTGTTGGGCATAAAATTGCAGAACTACCATTATTTTCTGGAGCGCCATTAAGAACTGCATTATGTTTTTTTGGGTTATTACTATTATCATTATACAATATTAGATATTTAAAAAGAATCACTAAAAACAAAGAAAAATCATTAGGAAAAGATTTAGATGAAAGCGGTATAAAATTATCGAAACCAATTTCTGACTATACAGTTTCTGCTCAAAATTATGCAGTTCTTGCTGTGTTTGTTCTTGGCTTAGGAATTATCTTATATGGAGTTTTTAATTTTAAATGGTACTTTACAGAACTTTCAGCGGTTTTTTTAATGATTGCAATTGCTTGTGGTCTAGTTGTAAGAATGAATCCAACACTATTTAGTGAAACCGTATTAAATTCAATAGCAAAAGCTGCACCAGGAGCTTTTATGGTTGGATTTGCAACTACGATAAAAGTATTGATGGATATGGGGAATGTTAGTGATACTATTTCTTTTGAAATGGCCAATGTATTACAAGGTTTACCTCAAAACTTAGCAGCTATAGGAATGTCTATATCGCAAAGTATTATTAACTTTTTTATTCCTTCTGGTAGCGGACAAGCATTGGCTACTTTACCCGTAATGATTCCTTTAGGAGAAGTTTTAGGAGTAACTAGACAAACAACCATTTTAGCCTTTCAAATAGGTGATGGAGTAGTTAATTTAATCAATCCAACATTAGGTGGGTTAATTGCTATGCTTAGTATGTGTAGAGTTCCATTAGATAAATGGTTTAAATTTATTTTGCCCGTTGTAATTGCTATTCTTTTAGTTTCTTGGATAGTTTTAATCTTTGCAACCTATTCAAATTATTAAAATGACAGTAAAAGAAATCTTAACTAAATTGGTGAGTTTTGATGTGTTAAGCACACAAAATAATTTAGAATTAGTAGATTGGATAAGTACATATATCAAGTCTTTCGGAATTGATGTTGTTTATATTTATAATGAACAAAAAACACAAGCATCATTACACTGTAGAATTGGACCAGCAATAGATGGAGGCGTAATTTTATCAGGTCATACAGATGTTGTACCTGTGAAAGGACAGCCTTGGAAAACGAATCCGTTTGAATTAGTAGAAATTGATGATAAGCTCTACGGACGTGGAGCCTGTGATATGAAAGGTTATTTAGCTTGCTTTTTATCTGTATTACCAAAAATGGTGAATTCTGCATTAAAAAAGCCAATATACTTTGCTATTTCTTATGATGAAGAAATTGGATGTTTAAGTGCTCCAGAGCTTGCAGAACATATAAATACATATTATTCTGAAAAACCAAAATATGCAATTATTGGAGAACCTTCTTTGTTGCAACCTGTTGTTGGTCAAAAAGGAATTTTATATGTACAAACTGAAGTTAATGGAAGTCAAGGACACAGCAGTAGAATAGAGAAGGAGGTTAGTGCAATTCATGAAAGTTCTCGATTAATTCTTTGGTTAGAAAATAAAATGAAAGAATTGTCTTCTTCTACTCAAAATGAAAAGTTTCTACCACCGTATTCTACCTTACATGTTGGTAAATTTAATGGTGGAATTGCAACAAACGTAGTTGCTGCTAATGCTTCTTTTGAATGGGATATTCGCTCTATACCTGAAGATAAAATTGAAGACATCCTTTCTGATTATAGTGCTTATTGTAGCACCTTAGAAAAGGAAAAACAACAATTATTTCCAGATTTTAAAATTACAAATACGCCTTTACATCCACCAGTTATTGGACTGTTAACAGATGAAGACTCTTCAATTATTGAATTTATCAATAAAGTTAAAGTTACCGACACGGAAAAACTAGGCTATGTAGCGTATGCTACAGAAGCTGGACAATTCTCAGAAGCTGGTTTTGAGAGTATTATTTGTGGACCTGGATCAATAGAGCAAGCACATAGAGCAAATGAATTTGTTTCTATAGAACAATTAAATCTATGTGTGAAAATGATTGAGAATATTGTTGAAGAATTAAGTTTGTAAACTTATTTTTGCGGAATGAAATGAGCGTAACTAGGATTTTTAATTTTATTAAGATGATTAATATGCGAATTACATCTGACCTTTAATAAAACATAAAATTACAGATGAAATATAGACAACTTACCAAAGAACAATTTGAAAGTTTACATGAAGAATTTGCACGATTTTTGGCTTCTCAAAAA
Organism: Lutibacter sp. Hel_I_33_5; assembly: GCF_007827455.1. NCBI lineage: Bacteria > Pseudomonadati > Bacteroidota > Flavobacteriia > Flavobacteriales > Flavobacteriaceae > Lutibacter > Lutibacter sp. Hel_I_33_5. The sequence goes on along the minus strand of NZ_VISM01000001.1, from coordinate 243,808 downwards.
ATTGATAAAAAAGAATGGGACGCCATAAAAAAAGATAAACCGAACGTTGCCGAAGAAGAAATGAATGTGTTTTCTGATGTTGTTTGGGATGATGTTTTAAACAAAACTGAGTATTTAGAACACTTCTCAGAAAAAACAGTGAATCTTTTTAAATGCTATCAAGAAGAGTTTAGTAGAATTGTTATAAAGGTTGATAAAGACATAAACCTATTAGAACAGGATGGTTTTGAATGGTTATTAAAGAATCCAAATGATAAAAGTATTGAATTCTTTAACGGCTCAAAAAAGTATCTAAAAGAAAGAAATGTTGAGATTTTTGATTTAATCGAAAAAGGAAGTACGATTGCTAAAGGAGAATTGTACGAATACTTTAATAGATTGTTAAGTTAATTTTCATCTCGAGCGGAATCGAGAGTTCTCAGTAACTCAATTAATGTATCAGTACCAGAACTAGCAACATCTTCTATTATCGTAAGATTATTAAATTGGTTTTTATTTACTGAAGGTTTTGGATCAATAAAATAAATTGGTGTATTGGGTTTAATATAATCAACTAAACTAGCGGCTGGATAAACTTGCATAGAAGTGCCTATAATTGCTAAGATATCTGCTTGTTGTGTGATTTCTATAGCGTTTTCAAGCATTGGAACTGCTTCTCCAAACCAAACAATATGTGGTCTAATTTGATGTCCGTTTTTACAAAAATCATTTAAGTTAATATCTTTTTTCCACTCGAAAACGTCTTCTTCATTATTCGTACTTCTGGCTTTAATTAATTCACCATGAAGATGTAAGACTTTTTTACTACCAGCTCGCTCATGTAAATCATCAACATTTTGGGTAATAATTTCAATATTATAATCTTTTTCTAAATCGACTAAATTTAAATGCGCCTTATTAGGTGAAACTTTTAATAATTGACTTCTTCGTTGATTATAAAACTCTAAAACTAAGCTAGGATTAGCTGCGAAACCTTCTGGGGTTGCAACTTCCATTATATCATGTCCTTCCCATAATCCATCAGCATCTCTAAATGTTTTTAATCCACTTTCAGCACTCATTCCGGCACCAGTTAAAATGACTATTTTTTTCATCAACTATAAAAAGTTTGAGTAAATTTTAATTAATTTCTCTTGGAGTAAAAATAATAATTAAGTTTGTAAATATGATTGACAAACAACTTTTAACCTATTATGAAGGATATTTAACGGATAAGCGTAAAAAATTATTCAGAAAAATACTAGCACAAAGAACAAGGCATTTCACAGTAGTTTTAGAAGATATTTTCCAAGCACATAACGCAAGTGCTGTTGTAAGAACCTGTGATATTTTTGGCGTACAAGATATTCATGCCATTGAAAACAAGTACATTAATAAAGTTTCGAGGCATGTAGCAAAAGGATCTCAAAAATGGCTGAGTTTAAATAGATATAGTTCTGATGGAGATAATACCAAAACATGTTTAAAAGAATTAAAAGAAAATGGGTATCAAATAATTGCTACAACACCACACAATGATTCTTGTTTGTTAGAAGATTTTGATATTACTAAAAAATCAGCATTTGTATTTGGTGTAGAAAAGGAAGGAGTTTCTGATTATGTTAAAGAACATGCAGATGGATTTTTAAAAATTCCAATGGTTGGTTTTACAGAAAGCTTAAACATATCTGTTGCAGCAGCTATTATTTTGCAAAATGTAACCGAAAAACTAAGAAACTCTACTATAGATTGGGAACTAACAAATCAAGAAAAAGAAATTTTGTACTTTAATTGGGTGAAAAAGACCATAAAAAATGTAGATAAAATTGAAGAACTCTATTATAAAAGATTAAAAAATGAATGATAAAGTTGCCGAATATATTTCTAAAAAAGAAAAGTGTAGTAAAGAGTTGGTTTTATTACGCTCAGTATTTACAAATTTACCTGTTGAAGAAACAATAAAATGGGGTGCACCAACCTATGTTTTTAACGATAAAAATATTGTGGGTTTAGCAGCTTTTAAAAATTATTGTGGTTTATGGTTTTTTCAAGGAGTATTATTAAAAGATGAACAGAAAGTTTTTATAAACGCTCAAGAAGGAAAAACAAAAGCAATGTTACAATGGAGATTTCATTCTATGGATGAAATTGATACTGAATTAATAAAAAGCTATGTTTTAGAAGCTATAGATAATGTAAAGGCAGGAAATGAAATAAAACCAAATAGAGCTAAACCTTTAGTGGTTTGTTCATTTTTACAAGCAGCTTTAGATACTAATAAAAAACTGATTACTTCTTTCGAAAGCTTAACTGTAAGTAAAAAAAGAGACTATGCCGATTATATTTCTTCAGCAAAAAGAGAGGTTACAAAGCAAAAAAGATTAGAAAAGATTATTCCTATGATATTAAGTGGAGTAGGAATCCATGACAAATACAAAAATTGTTAATTTAAAATCACTTTCTTTATAGTTGCTGTAGAATCACAACGTTCTATTAATAAACTAACAGTTTTCAATTCTTTTTTTCCTGTAACATAATATTCTGCACAAGGCTTTTGTCTTGGTTTTCCTTTTCCAAAATCAACATCGCCATTTTGTAAAATGGCTGCTATTTTTAAGGTGTCAATATTATGTTGTGTCATTTTTATTTTAGCTTCATCAGAATAAACTCTATCTCTTATTCTGATAGTTTTTAGAGTTCTAGCATCCATGCCATAATCAAAAGAAGCATTTTTTTTCTGCCAAAAAAAATAGACACCAATAGCGCCTAATGATAATCCTATTAAATAATAAAAAATACGTTTTACAAGCATGTTACGATTTTAGATCAGCAAAAATAACGCTAATTTCTTATCAATGAAAGGTTAGATCTAAATTCTGTATGCTTTCCTTGAAAAGTAAATGCTACTATAAACCAATAATCTGATGCATTTGCTAAATTACCAGTATTAGTATATCCATTCCAACTCCCAGTTGAGGGTTTAAATGTGTAAATTAATTTACCAAATCTGTTGTAAATAGTTACAATGGCTTCTGGATTATTTTTTAAATGATGAATATTCCAAACATCATTTATACCATCACCGTTTGGTGTAAAAAAGTTAGGTGTTTCTATAGCTGTGAAATTAAAAACAAAATCACCACAATATTCTGTGATGTCTTTTACAATAATCGTGTGATTCCCAAATCCTACATTTCTAAATGTATTACTTTCTTGAAATTCTCCATCATCTAATTTAAATTGATAGCTTCCTAAACCTTCATCACTAAAATTAACCCTAACAGTAGAATTACTTGAAAAAGCAGGAGTTAAAAATTCAATAGCCGCTTTAGGTGTCGATTTTCTAACCAAAACTTCTGTGGGATTATAAGTACAATTTGCTCCAACATCTGGAATTAGTTTAATAAACTCTATTCTATAGATTCCTTCTTGGTCAGCTTCATAACTCACTCCAGTTCCCACTAATTGATTATCTAAATACCAATTTGCAGTAAATTCATTTGGATTTAAACCAGTCTCTAAAATAGCGGTATTTCTTATGAGTCCTGTTTCTGAATCTTCACAAATAAAGGCATCTAAAATTACTAAATCTAATAGGGGATGAACTGTTAAATCAAATGACGTTTCTGTAAAACAATCTAAGTTGTTTTGTGTAAATGCTCTTACATATATTTTTTGTGTTCCTATTTCTGAGATTGTATAATCTGCAATATTAATTTTGTCAATTCCGTTTGGCTGTCTATAATAATTTATATCTACTCCAGTTATTGGAGTTATTGGAGTTAGTGATGGAAGTGTAAAAGAATTACAATTTTCAATATCATTAAATACTGGTAAAATGGGTGTGTTAGAAATAGTAACTGTAAAGTTAGATTGATCTGAGCAGACAATTCTTGTGCCCGATTCTGAATATATATAAATAGTTTGAGTTGTATTTATAGTCTCTCCTGCATTTAATTGAGTTCCTTGACCATTTTGCTCTGTAAAATAATTACCTACAGTTAGTGGCGGTAAAATATAGGTGTCACATGCTTTTATATCTTCTAATTCATCTACTTCAACTTTTAGAATATTGACAGTAAAAAAGTTTTCATTAGTACAGCCTTCCAAATCTGAATAATCATTAAATATAAAAATCCTTTGATTGGTTGTAATTACTTCACCAGCATTTAATTGTGTTCCTTGTGCACCAGATTCTGTATAATATCTTCCATTAGAAAGTTGTGGTAAGGTATAAGTATCACAAACAAAAACATCAGTAAAATTATCAATTATAGGAAATGGTCTAATCTCTACTGTAAAACTAGTTTGAGCATCACAAAATTGATTGGTATTATATATAAAAACAGTTTGTGTAGTATTAATAACAGCTCCAGTATTTAATTGTGTTCCTTGTCCTCCTGGTAGCGTAAAATAGTTTCCGTTTGTTAAAGCTGGTAATGTTGGTAAATCATCTTGACATCTAATAATATTTTCTAAACTATCTACTGGCGGTAAAGGATTAATTGTAATATCTATAGAAATATTATCGGTACAATTTGTATTATCGGTTATTTCGGGAGCGAAATAAAAAACAGTTTGAGAACTTGTTATAGTAGTACCAATAGCAATAGGAGTTCCACCACCAACAGCTTCAGTAAAATAACCACCAAATTCAACATTTGGTAATCTATAATTACCACAAGCGCTTAAATTTTGAAAAACTGAAGTATCTATAATTGTTACATTAAATAGACTTGAATTTGTACAATTGGTAACTGCATCAATATTAAAAACATGGATTGTTTGAGTAGATGTAACTTGTACTCCTGCATTTAGTTGCGTTCCGCCTCCATCTATTTCTGTAAAATAATTACCATTGGTAATAGGAGGTAAGGTATAAGAATCACACGTAATAACATTTTCAAAAGTATCTACTGGAGGTAGCGGGTTAACTATAATATCAAACTGGGTATCTACACAAATACTGTCGTCTTCGTTTATTGCATAAAAAAAGATAGTTTGATTTGTAGTAAATTCAGTTCCTGAAGGAATAATTGTTCCAGTTCCGTTTGGTCCATTTGTGGCATCATAAAACACTGAATTGGGATAAGATGGCACCGTAAAAGTTCCACAATGTACTAATGGAACCGTATATTCATCTGCCATATTTATTGTGAAATTAGTTTCATTAAAACATCCATTTGGATTGGAATTGTATATATATACTGTAGATTGATTTGTAATTAAATCTCCGGCATTTAATTGAGTCCCTGTTCCTTGCGGTCCAGTAAAATAATTCCCGTTTGCAAGAGGTTGCAAAGTATATTCCGAACACACATAAACGTTTTCTAACGTTGTTATTGGTGGCGAAAGATTAATAGTGATGTTAAAATCAACTACATCAAAACAAATTGAATTTGTATTATCTGTTAATCGCGCCCAAAGAATTGTAATTCCACTCCCAATAAGTGGATAGTTTTCTGGATTAACAATAGCATTTATATTGCTTTCAGCTTCATTTTCATTTCTAAAATAAGAAACTGTATAATTCAGTGGATTTAAATTATTTAAGATTTGTTGTTCAAAAGTATCTGGAATGTTTAACGTTTGATCTGTTTGACAAACCGTTATATTTGAAGGTCTAGTTGCTTCAATATTTGTAATATTTAAATTGAAATTTACGGTATCTGTACAAATAGTATTCGTGTTTTTGTTTCTTAAGCGAATGAAGATAGTTTCATTACCACCGCTTGGATATTGTGATAATAAATTATCTGCTATAGGTAAATTATTAGTGGCATTTTCGATGGAATTATAATACAATATGTCATAAATGTTTTCATCAACATTTAATGCAGTCGTATTGTTTAAAGTTAAATTAAAAGTGACATTATTCCCGCTACATTCTTGTAAATCGTTCGGTTGATTTACTTGTAAAGTAGAGATAATAACTTCATCAGAAATTATACAATTAGTTGTTGTATTGGTAATATTTAATTTATAAGTTCCTGGTTGATTTACGGTCAAACTTGTGTTGATTTCATTTGGAATAGCCACATCATTTAAAAGCCATTCATAAGAAAAGTTGGTTGTATTTGTATATCCTGAATTTAATTGAGTAGTATCACCACTACATAAAACACTATCTTCTCCTAAATTCAAAAAAGTATCAAAACTTCCAGCTTGAATAAATACTGCAGAATCAAAGGTAGCATCATTATAATCTCCAATTGCAAACTTAATTCTGTATGGATTATTAGGTGTTACTAAAGAACTTGCTGTTAAAACATTTGTAAAACCTCGCATATTTACGGAAGAATTTGCTGGAGTGTCTACATTATATGTGTTGAATAATTCTGGATTTGTTGAATTACATGATGAATTATATTGATTATCTCTAATTTCTTTTACTGAAATAGCATTTTGAGTATTTGGAACTACTGCAATGTTTTTAGTAATTCCTGTGGTTAAATCAGTAAGAAAAAAACCAAATACATCACTAAATCCGCACTGCCATTCACCATATTCATTAGAAGCAAATAAAAAGTTAAATGAAAAATTAGTAGAAGAAGGAGTAAAATCGAATTCTAAAAATGCAACATCTGTTATTTGTGCTGGTTGATTGGATTGATTACTTAATGTTTGTAAATCGGCATCAGAATTTGTATTTAATTGACTATTTAAGTTATTTCCTGTATAAATACCTTGTGTGTGCGTTGCGATTCCGTTTCTAATGATAATCCCTTCATTTAAAGGGAAATTTGAACCATTATTACTGAAGTATGCGACGGATTGATTTGAAGATACACTAATGTTTGAACGTGTTGCACACGAATTTGAAAGCAATAAATCTACCATTCCTTGAGAAGATAAATTACTATCATTAACAGTAACTTGACTAAAACCACTGTTACAAAAACATAAGATAGCTATTAAAAACAGCCATTTTGTTATTCTTGGGGGAATAAACATTATTCTAAATTATTAACAGTTTATACTATAATAAACTAAAATATATAACTAGTATATTTAAATTTTATTACTTCAAAGTTATAAAAAAACCATCCACTATTACTGTAATAAAATAATAGTTATTTACAGTTTTATTATATTAAATAATTAGTAAATTTATATCTCTAAAAGGTAAGTCAAACCAATTTGCTACTGTTTTATTGGTTAAAATTCCATGATAAAAATACATTCCGTTTCTTAGACTTTTATCATAGCGTGCAGCGTTTTCAAATCCGCCTTCTTCAGCAATATTTAGTAAGTAGGGAGTAAAGATATTACTAATCGATACCGAAGCGGTTCTGGAATATCTAGAAGGTATATTGGGTACACAATAATGTATTACACCGTGTTTTTCAAAAGTAGGTTTTTTATGATCTGTAATGTTTGACGTTTCAAAACAACCACCACGATCGATACTAACATCAACAATAACAGCTCCTTCTTTCATTTGCTCAATCATTTCTTCTGTGGCAACAATAGGTGATCTGTTTTTTCCTCTAATTGCACCAATAGCAACATCGCAACGCATTAATGCTTTAGCTAATGTTTTTGGTTGAATGGTTGATGTATAAATAGGCATACTTAATGCATGTTGTAATTTTCTTAGTTTAGTGATAGAATTATCAAAAACTTTTACTCTAGCGCCTAAACCAATTGCAGATCTTGCAGCAAATTCTCCAACGGTTCCAGCTCCAAGAATTACAACACTTGTAGGTGCTACACCACCAATATTTCCGAATAATAAACCATTTCCTTTATTAACGCCGCTCATTAATTCACCAGCTATTAGAACAGAAGCTGTACCGGCAATTTCACTTAACGATTTTACTATTGGAAAAACACCATGTTCATCCTTTATATAATCAAAAGCAACAGCGGTAATTCTTTTCTTAGCTAAGCATTCAAAGTATTTTTTGTTTTGAGTTTTTAATTGCAATGCAGAAATTAAAATACTTTGGGGGTTGATTAATTCAATTTCTTTTTCGGTTGGTGGAGCTACTTTTAAAATGATATTACAGCCAAAAGCTTCTTTTATATCATATGAAATTTTAGCGCCAGCATCAGAATATTCTTTATCGGTAAAATTTGCATCTTCACCAGCTTTCGTTTCTACAACAACCCGATGGCCGTTTTGAGTTAATGCTGCAACTGCATCTGGTGTTAAACAAACTCTTTTTTCTTGAAAATGAGTTTCCTTAGGTAAACCAATAAATAATTCTCCTTTTTGCTTTTTTACCTCAAGCATTTCTTCTTGTGGTAATAATTCTTCTTTACTAAATGGAGAAAACTGACTCATAAAAAGTTATTTAAGCTGAATATTTCTTTTACCATCTTCTAAAAGTGAGATGTGAATTTCAACAGTTTCTAAAGGTAATAAATTTTTAACGTTTTCTGGCCATTCAATCAAACACCAATGATTTGTATATAAATAATCTTCAATTCCCATGTCTAAGGCTTCGTTTTCATCTTCTATTCTATAAAAATCAAAATGATAAACAATTTCTCCTTTTTTAGTTTGATATTCATTTACCAGTGAGAAAGTAGGTGAGTGGGCAATATCTTCGATTTCTAAGACAGTACAAATTTCTTTTATTAACGTTGTTTTTCCAACACCCATTTCTCCATAAAATAATAGAATTTTATGTTGAGCGTTTTCTATTACTTCTTTTGCGACATCGGTTAATTGATCTAAAGAATAGGTTTTATTCATAGAAGACAAAGGTAAAAGTAAAAAAGGAAAAGTAAAAGCTATTTTAGTTATTTAGGCTCATAAATTGCACAAGGAATAATAACTTCTTCTAAAGAGATTCCACCATGTTGATATGTGTTTTTGTAGTATTTTACAAAGTGATTGTAATTGTTTGGATAGGCAAAAAACAAATCTTCTTTTGCAAAAATAAATGGACTATTAAATGATATACTAGGTAAATAAATGTCTTTAGGATTATTTACTGCATACACATCTTTATCTTCATAACTTAAGCTACGACCTGTTTTGTAGCGTAAATTTGCACTAATATTTTTATCCCCAATTACTTTTGTTGGATGTTTACAATTTATAGTTCCGTGGTCTGTTGTGATAATTAATTTCTGACCTAATTGTTGTGCTTTTTGAAGAATGTCAAATAATGGCGAATTTTTAAACCAGCTAACTGTTAAAGATCGATACGCTTTATCATCTCCAGCTAATTCCTTAATAACTTCCATTTCTGTTTTTGAATGTGAAAGCATGTCAACAAAATTATAAACAACAACTGTTAAATCGTTTTGCTTAGTACCATTATAATTATCGGCTAATTCTTTTCCTTTTTTTAACGAAGTTATTTTATAGTATTCGTGTTTTATATTTAACCCTAATCGTTGAATCTGTGCTTTTAAGAACTCATTTTCATATAAATTCATTCCGCCTTCATCGGTATCATTTTTCCAAAGGTCGGGATGTCTTTTTTCCATATCTAATGGCATCAATCCAGAAAATATAGAATTTCTAGCATATTGAGTTGCTGTAGGTAAAATACTAAAGTACGAATGCTCTTCTTCCTTTTTGTAATGATTATTGATAAAAGGCTCTAAAACTCGGTATTGATCATAACGTAAATTATCAATCACAATTAATAAAGTTCCATTTTCCGAATCAATATTAGGAACTACATAATCTTTAAATAATGTATGAGAAAACGTAGGTCTATCATGAGCTGTAAACCAATCTTGATAATTCTTTTTTATAAATTTATAAAACTGAGTATTTGCTTCAGATTTCTGGCTTTCTAAAATACCTAACATTCCAGAATCGTTAATATTCTCCAATTCTAATTCCCAGTGGACTAGTTTTTTATACATATCAATCCAATCCTCATAAGAATTAACCATAGCCAAATCCATCGCTATTTTTCTAAATTCTTGTTGATAATTAGAAGTTGTTTTTTCAGACACTAACCTAGATAAATCCAGGTTCTTTTTTAAACTCAATAATATTTGATTCGGATTTACAGGTTTAATTAAATAATCTGCAATTTTAGAACCAATAGCTTCTTCCATTATATATTCTTCCTCACTTTTAGTAATCATTACTACAGGAAGATTTGCTTGTTTTTGTTTGATTTCTGCTAAGGTTTCTAAACCCGTTAAACCTGGCATATTTTCATCTAAAAAAACAATATCAAATTGAGTGTCATCAACTAAATCAATAGCATCTGTACCATTATTACAAGTAGTAACATTGTAATTTTTACTCTCTAAAAAAATGATATGAGCCTTTAATAAATCAATTTCATCATCAACCCAAAGAATGTCTATTTTTCTCATATAAAAAGATTATTTACTAAAGAAACGGTTAAATACATATATGTTGTGTTTCTAAATGATAAAAATACGTTAATAAAATAATGTTTGGTTTGGTTTTGCTAGATTTGTCTTGAATTGTAACTTTTTATTTTGGCAAAAACTAAAACTAACAAATTAAAAATAATTAATGATCCTATTTATGGCTTTATATCCATACCAAATCCATTAATTTTTGACATTATAGAACACCCTTATTTTCAGCGTTTAAGAAGGATTACTCAAATGGGTTTTTCTAATTTGGTGTATCCAGGTGCAAATCACACCCGATTTCATCATGCTATTGGTTGTATGCATTTAATGCAAAAAGCGATACGTGTATTACGAACAAAAGGCGTTGAAATTTCTGATGATGAAGAAAATGCAGTATCAATTGCTATATTATTGCACGATATTGGTCATGGCGCTTTTTCTCATGCTTTAGAGCATAGTATTGTAAACGGAATTTCGCACGAAGAGATTTCAATAAAGTTTATGAAATCATTAAATAACCATTTTAATGGAAAATTAGATTTAGCCATCGCAATTTTTGAAGGGAAATATCATAGAAAGTTTCTATATCAACTAATATCTAGTCAATTAGATATTGATCGATTAGATTACTTAAAACGTGATAGTTTTTATACTGGAGTTGCTGAAGGAAATATTTCTTCGGATAGGTTAATTGCCATGATGAATGTAAAAGATGATGAATTAGTAATTGATCAAAAAGGAATTTATTCTGTCGAAAAGTTCTTGATTGCTAGACGATTAATGTATTGGCAAGTGTATTTACATAAAACGGGTTTAGTAGCTGAAAACATGTTGGTTAAAGTTTTAAAAAGAGCAAAAGAATTAACAAAAAAGAATATTGAAATTGAAGCGAGTACAGCTTTAAAATATTTTTTAAACAATGAAATTTCTTTAAAAGATTTTGATGATGAAAAACTTGAATTGTTTTCAAGATTGGACGATTACGATATTTTACATGCCATAAAAGATTGGAGAAACCATTCAGATTTTGTGTTATCACAATTATCAACAATGATTATTGATAGAAAACTGCTAAAGATTGATATACAAGATGAAAAACATTCAAAAGAAGAAATAACAATCATTAAAAATCAATTAAAGGAAGCATATAAATTAGATGATGATTTGGTAGCTTATTTTGCATTTACAGATATGGTTTCTAATCAAGCATATAATTCAGAAATTCCGATTAAAATCTTAACAAAAAAAGGAACATTGTTAGATATTGTAAAAGCTTCAGATCAATTAAACCTACAGGCATTGGCAAAGCCAGTAAATAAGCACTTTTTGTGTTATCCTAAAAAAATGAAATTAGCCTAATACTAAGTTTTTTTATACTTTTGCATTTGATGAAATTTACAGCACTAAAAACAGTTTCAAAACTAACTACAATAGAAAAAGAGCTTATACTCAAAATGAATAATAATGAGTAACAAACAACAAACCATACAAAAAGAGATTACGTTATCTGGTGTAGGATTACACACAGGAAATAATGTAACAATGACATTTAAACCTGCACCTGTAAATCATGGATTTGCATTTACAAGAGTAGATTTAGAAGGAAGCCCAACAATAGAAGCAAAAGCCGAATATGTTGTAAATACGCAACGAGGAACAAATATTGAAAAAAATGGCGTTCAAGTACAAACATCAGAACATGTATTAGCGGCTGCTGTTGGATTGAATATTGATAATTTAATTATTGAATTAAATGCATCTGAACCTCCAATTATGGATGGTTCTTCTAAATATTTTATTGAAGCTTTAGAAAAAGCTGGAATAAAAGAACAAGATGCTGATATTGAAGAATACATTGTTAAGGAAATAATTTCCTATAAAGATGAAGTTACAGGAAGCGAGATTATTTTAATGCCTTCTGATGAATACCAAGTAACAACTATGGTAGATTTTGGAACTAAAATTTTAGGGACTCAAAATGCAACTTTAGAAACAATTTCAGACTTTAAAAATGATATAGCAGCAGCAAGAACATTCAGTTTTTTACATGAAATTGAAATGTTGTTAGAGAATGATTTAATTAAGGGAGGCGATTTAAACAACGCGATTGTTTATGTAGATAAAGCGCTTTCTGATTCCACAATGGAAAAATTAAAGAAGGCTTTTAATAAAGATAATATTGCTGTAAAATCAAATGGAATATTAGATAATTTAACCCTTCATTGGGCTAATGAAGCTGCACGACATAAATTATTAGATGTAATTGGTGACTTAGCTTTAGTTGGCAAAAGAATAAGAGGAAAAGTTATAGCCAATAAACCTGGGCATTTAGTAAATACTCAGTTTGCTAAAAAATTAGCTAAAATCATAAAATTAGAAAAAAGGAATAATGTTCCTACCTATGATTTAAGTCTACCACCATTATTGGATATTCATCAAATTATGGATATTCTACCACATAGACCACCATTTTTATTAGTTGATAGAATTTTAGAATTAACTGATAAACATGTTGTTGGTATGAAAAATGTAACAATGAATGAAAATTTCTTTGTTGGTCATTTTCCAGGAGCACCAGTAATGCCAGGAGTTTTACAAGTAGAAGCAATGGCACAATGTGGAGGGATTTTGGTTTTAAGTACAGTTCCAGATCCAGAAAATTATTTAACGTATTTCATGAAAATGGATAAAGTTAAGTTTAAACAAAAAGTACTTCCTGGAGATACATTAATTTTTAGATGTGAATTAATCACACCCATCAGAAGAGGAATCTGTCATATGCAATCATACGCATATGCAAACGGAAAATTAGTTGCTGAAGCAGAATTAATGGCTCAAATAGCAAAAAAACAATAAGTTATGAATCAACCTTTAGCATATGTTCATCCACAAGCAAAAGTTGCAAGAAATGTTGTGATAGAACCTTTTACAACCATTCATAATAATGTAACAATTGGTTCTGGAACTTGGATAGGTTCTAATGTTACTATTATGGAAGGCGCACGAATAGGTAAAGACTGTAGAATCTTTCCTGGTGCTGTAATTTCTGCAATTCCGCAAGACTTAAAATTTGAGGGTGAAGATTCTTTAACAATTATTGGAGATAATACCACTATTAGAGAATGTGTTACGGTTAATAGAGGAACTAAAGCTTCAGGTAAAACATCAATCGGAAAAAATTGTTTAATCATGGCAACAGCACATATTGCGCATGATTGTTATTTAGGTGATAATTCGATTGTAGTTAATGGTGTAGCGCTTGCAGGTCATGTTATTATTGGAAAACATGCAATTATTGGAGGTTTAGCAGCCATTCATCAATTTATACATATTGGAGATCATGCAATGGTTTCGGGAGGATCTTTAGTAAGAAAAGATGTTCCTCCATATACTAAAGCTGCAAAAGAACCTTTGTCTTATGTCGGAATTAATTCAATAGGATTAAGAAGAAGAGGATTTAGTGCAGATAAAATTAGAGAAATACAAAATATATATAGAATTCTGTATCAAAAAAATTATAATACCACACAAGCAGTAGAAAAGATTGAAGCTGAAATGGAAGCAACTCCAGAAAGAGATGAGATCATTTTATTTATTCGTAATTCTCAACGTGGAATTATGAAAGGGTATTGGGGAGGATAAAAAAATAATAAAACTAACTTGTTAATTAAAGTATAAACAAAAAAGAAAATGGCAACAACATCAGATATTAGAAACGGATTATGTATTAAATATAACAACGATATATATAAAGTTGTAGAGTTTTTACATGTAAAGCCAGGTAAAGGGCCTGCGTTTGTAAGAACTAAATTAAAAAGTGTAACCAACGGTAAAGTAGTTGATAATACATTTCCTGCTGGTAGAAAAATTGATGAAGTACGTGTAGAAACACATAAATTTCAATATTTATATAATGAAGGAGATACCTATCATTTTATGAATCAACAAGATTATACTCAAATACAATTGCAAAAAGATGTATTAGATGCTCCTCAATTAATGAAAGAAGGAGAAGTAGTTACTGTGATAATCAATTCTGAAGATGACATGCCGTTATCTGTTGATATGCCAGCAAGTGTAATTTTAGAAGTAACGCATACAGAACCTGGTGTAAAAGGAAATACAGCAACAAACGCAACGAAACCAGCAACTGTTGAAAGTGGAGCAACAGTAAATGTACCTTTATTTATTAATGAAGGAGATAAAATTAAGGTTGAAACTACAAAAGGAACGTATCAAGAAAGAATTAAAGAGTAATTTTGAAATTCAAAAATCCACAAACACTTCAACAAATAGCTAATTTATTAGAGGTTGATTTTATTGGTGATGAAAGTTTTGAAATAACTGGAATCAATGAAATTCACGTTGTAGAAAATGGAGATATTGTTTTTGTGGATCATCCAAAATATTATGATAAAGCTTTAAATTCAGCCGCAACTACTATTTTAATCAATAAAGAAGTTGATTGCCCAGAAGGAAAATCATTGTTAATTTCTGATGATCCTTTTCGTGATTTTAACAAACTCACACAACATTTTAATCCTTTTATAGCATCAAAAAATAATATTTCTGATACTGCAATCATTGGAGAAAATACTATTATTCAGCCTAATGTTTTTATAGGAGAATATGTAGTTATTGGTGAAAATTGTACTATTCATGCAAATGTTACGATTAATAATAATTGTGATATTGGAGATAATGTAGTTATACAATCCAACACTGTTTTAGGAAGTGATGCTTTTTATTATAAAAATAGACCAGAAGGATTTGATAAATTAATTTCAGGAGGAAAAGTAGTTCTAGAAGATAATGTTGAATTAGGAGCTTCTTGCACTATAGATAGAGGAGTAACGGGAAATACAACAATAGGAAAAGGGACGAAAATCGACAATCAAGTTCATGTTGGACATGATACTATTATTGGTGAAAAATGTTTGATAGCAGCTCAAACAGGTATTGCGGGATGTTGTATTATTGAAGATGAAGTTACTATTTGGGGACAAGTTGGCACCAATAGCGGAATAACAATTGGAAAAGGAGCTGTTATTCTTGGACAAACTGGCGTTACAAAGTCAGTAACAGGAGGGAAAAGCTATTTTGGAACACCCATATCAGAATCAAGAGAAAAATTAAAAGAAATGGCTGAAATAAAACGTTTATTAAAAGAGAGAAAGAATGGATAAAATTCTTTTTTAAAATCATTCAATAAACTATTTTTGCAGCATAAAATTAAATCAAATTCCATTTTACTTTCCCTTTGGGAAATGTCCGCAGGACAATGGGAATAAAAAATAAACTAATGAGCGTTTTAGTAAATAAAGATTCAAAAATTATAGTACAAGGTTTTACAGGAAGTGAAGGAACTTTTCACGCTGGACAAATGATAGATTACGGAACCAACGTTGTTGGTGGTGTAACTCCAGGAAAAGGTGGTCAAGAACATTTAGGGAAACCAGTTTTTAATACTGTAGATGAAGCTGTAACTAAAGTAGGAGCAGATACTTCAATAATTTTTGTACCGCCTGCATTTGCTGCAGATGCAATTATGGAATCTGCTGAAGCTGGAATTAAAGTAATTATTTGTATTACTGAAGGAATTCCAACTGCCGATATGGTAAAAGTTAAAGCGTATATTGACACTAAAGACTGTACATTAGTGGGGCCAAATTGTCCAGGTGTAATTACTCCAGACGAAGCTAAAGTTGGTATTATGCCAGGTTTTATCTTTAAAAAAGGTAGAGTTGGAATTGTTTCTAAATCTGGAACATTAACCTATGAAGCAGCTGACCAAGTTGTAAAACAAGGATACGGCATTACTACAGCTATTGGTATTGGTGGAGATCCAATTATTGGTACAACAACAAAAGAAGCTGTTGAATTATTAATGAATGATGATGACACTGAAGCTATTGTAATGATTGGTGAAATTGGCGGAAACCTTGAAGCAGAAGCTGCACAATGGATTAAAGCTGATGGAAATAGAAAACCAGTTGTTGGTTTTATTGCAGGTCAAACTGCACCAGCAGGAAGAACAATGGGTCATGCAGGAGCAATTGTAGGTGGAGCAGATGATACTGCACAAGCTAAAATGAAAATATTAGCAGAAAACGGAGTGCATGTAGTAAGTTCACCAGCTAAAATTGGTGAAATGATAGCATCAGTATTAAAATAAAAATTACAAGATAACGTATATAAATTCTCGTTTATATTGAATTAATTTCAATATCTCGGGAATTTCTTTTTTATATTTGACATACAATCAACCAAATAAAATTTTAGAATGAAATTACTAGAAAATAAATCAGCAATTGTTACTGGCGCAACAAGAGGAATTGGACGCGGTATTGCTGTTGAATTTGCAAAACAAGGTGCAAATGTTGCTTTTACGTATAGTTCTTCTGTAGATGCTGCAAAAGCATTAGAAATCGAATTACAAGGTTTAGGTGTAAAAGCTAAAGGATATCAATCGAATGCAGCAAACTTTGATGCAGCTCAAGAATTAGCTAAAAGTGTTTTAGAAGAATTTGGAACTATCGATATTTTAGTAAATAACGCAGGTATTACAAAGGATAACTTATTAATGCGTATTTCTGAAGATGATTTCGATAAAGTAATTGAAGTTAATTTAAAATCGGTTTTTAACTTAACAAAAGCGGTTATTAGACCAATGATGAAACAAAGAGCTGGTTCTATAATTAATATGAGTTCTGTTGTTGGATTGAAAGGAAATGCTGGTCAAGCTAATTATGCAGCATCTAAATCGGGTATTTTAGGGTTTTCTAAATCTGTTGCTTTAGAATTAGGTTCTAGAAATATTAGATCAAATGTGGTTGCTCCTGGATTTATTGAAACTGAAATGACAGGAAAACTGGATGAGAAAGTTGTTCAAGAATGGAGAGACAATATTCCTTTAAAACGTGGTGGAACACCAGAAGATATTGCAAATGCATGTGTTTTCTTAGCTTCAGACATGAGTGGTTATATTACTGGACAAACACTTTCTGTTGATGGTGGAATGTTAACATAAAAAAATAAACAAAAAATAAGTTAAAACCTGTAGCATTAATTTGCTACAGGTTTCTTTTTTAATATCTTTCGAATTAAATTATTGCATTTGCAAACCACAACAATTTTCTATATAGTTTTAGCACTTTTTCTAAGTGTTGGTGTTGCTTATTTTCAATATTTTTTTAAAAATAAAGATAAACGAAGCATCAATTATGTTTGGTTTGGTTTAAAAGCATTAAGCTTATTTTTATTGTCATTACTTTTTATCAACCCAAAAATTACTACTACTCAATTAAAAAATACAAAACCGGTATTATCTGTATTGGTTGATAATTCTAGTTCTACTAGCTATTTCAATCAAAAAGAATATATATATCAATTTATTGATAAATTAAAATCAAATACATCATTAAATACTAAGTTTGATGTTACTTTTTTATCTTTTGATAACAATACGAAAACAGTAGATAGTTTAGATTTTACTGGAAGTCAGACAAATATATCAGAAGCTTTACGTGCAGTAAATCAGCTTAACAAAAATACATTAAATACAAGTATTTTAATTTCTGATGGAAACCAAACTATAGGTAACGATTATGAATATGTAAAGTCTAAACAAGCTGTTTTTCCTTTAGTAATAGGTGATACTACTCAATACAAAGATGTTAAGCTTTCTCAATTAAATATAAATAAGTATAGTTATATAAAAAATAAGTTTCCAGTTGAAGCTTTAGTTTTTTATGACGGAAAAGAAACCGTTAATACTCAGTTATCTATTTATAGTGGTAGTAAAACATTATTCACTAAAAAAATCACACTATCACCAGAAAATAATACTCAGACTATTGTAGCGAATCTAAGTTCTACAAAAGTTGGTCAACAGTATTATACGGCATCTATTAGAAAATTGCAAGATGAAAAGAATACTAAAAACAATAGTAAACGTTTTTCTGTTGAAGTAATTGATGAGCAAACTAAAGTGTTACTTCTTTCTTCAATTATCCATCCAGATTTAGGTACGTTAAAAAAAGCTATAGAAAGTAATAAACAGCGAAAAGTTGATATAGAACTAGTACATAAGTTTAACAAACAAATTAAAGATTATCAGTTAGTTATATTTTACCAGCCAAATAATAATTTCAGAAAATTCTTTACTAAAGAAACTTCAAATTTCTTATTAATTTCGGGTGATAAGGCAGATTGGAATTTTATTAATTCGCTTAATCTAGGAATTAATAAAAAAGCAATTTATCAATCAGAAAATTATGGAGCAATTTATAATGATCAGTTTTTAACGTATTTTCAAAAAGATATTGGTTTCAGTGATTTTCCGCCATTAAAAGATAAATTCGGTCAAATCTCTTTGGGTGAGCATCATCAGACTTTATTGTATCAAAAAATAAACGGGTTAGAGTCTACACAGCCTTTAGTATCTTCTTTTGAACAAAATTCAAAAAAATACGGAGTTATTTTTGGAGAAGGTCTTTGGAAATGGCGTGGGGCAAGTTTTAGACAATCGAGTTCTTTTGAAGATTTTGATGATTTTATTGGCAATCTTGTTCAATATTTAGCTTCAACCAAAAAAAGGAAAAGACTAGAAGTTTCTTCAGAAAGTTTATATCCTTCAAATGCTACCATTCCAATTTCTGCTTTTTATGTTGATAAAAACTATCAATTTGATGCTAGGGCTATTTTGGAGTTAACGTTAACAAATACTGATACTAAGAAACAAAAAAAGTATCCTTTTTCTTTAATGAATAATTCATTTCAGCTTTCATTAGAAAATATTACTGCTGGAAATTATTCCTATAAAGTTTCTGTACTTGGAGAAAATGTTAGTAGATATGGTAAATTTAAAGTTACAGAATACAATGTTGAAGAACAATTTACAAATGCGAATGCAGATAAATTAGAGAAATTAGCCAATAGAACAGGAGGGAAGCTCTTTTTTAATAATCAGGAAGATGATTTGTTAAATGAGCTCATAAATGATAAAAAATATTATACCACTCAAAAATCAATTGAAAAAGAACAAAATTTAATTGATTGGAAATGGATATTATTTTTAGTTATTGGATTGTTATCTATTGAATGGTTTAGTAGAAAATATTACGGAAAATTATAATCATGAGATTTCACACAAGAAAATGGGTAAAACCACAAGATTTAAATCCAAACGGAACTTTATTTGGAGGTAGATTATTAGAATGGATAGATGAAGAATTAGGCATTTATGCCATCATTCAGTTAGAAATTCCAAGAACAGTTACAAAATACATGTCGGAAATTGATTTTGTAAGTTCAGCAAAACAAGGAGATATAATCGAAATAGGGATGGAAGTCTTGTCTTTTGGAAATTCCTCTATTACACTAAAATGTGAAGTAAGAAACAAACTAACACATAAAGTAATCATTATAATAGATAAAATAGTAATGGTTTCATTAGATGAAAATGGAGTTCCTAAAAAACATGGAAAAACTAAAGTAGAATTTGTTAAAGACAGATTAAAAGATAAATAATATATCGTAAATTTGAAATAACTTAAAAAAAATAAAAATGGCAAATCAAGTAGATTTACAGTTTCCAAAAAAAGGATTCTTATTCATAATATTAGGTGCAATTTTAATCATCTTATTTTCAAAATCAACAGAAACAATAAAATCTGGTCAAGCAGGTGTTTTATATAAAACTTTTGGTGGTGGTGTTGTAACTGATGAAGCACCTATGGGTGAAGGATTTCATATAGTAATGCCTTGGAATAAGGTTTTTGTTTATGAGGTAAGACAACAAGAAATCTTTGAAAAAATGCAAGTATTATCTTCTAACGGATTAGAAATTCAATTAGAAGCATCAGCTTGGTTTCAACCACAATCAGAAAAAATAGGGCTTTTACATAAAGAAAAAGGAGAAAATTATATCTCTAGAGTTATTCAACCAGCTATTCGTTCAGCAGCAAGAAGTGTTGTAGGACGTTATACACCTGAACAATTATATTCTAGTAAAAGAGATGTAATTCAAGAAGAAATTTTCACTGAAACAAAGAAGATATTAGACAAACAGCATATTCAATTGAATGAAGTTTTGGTTAGAGATGTAACCTTACCAACCACAATTAAAACTGCAATTGAACGTAAATTAAAACAAGAGCAGGAATCTTTAGAATATGAGTTTAGGTTAGTTACAGCAAAGAAAGAAGCTGAAAAACAAATTATTGAAGCACAAGGTAAAGCAGATGCAAACAAAATTTTAAGTGCATCATTAACAGATAAAATTTTACAGGATAAAGGGATTGAAGCTACGTTAAAACTGTCTGAATCTCCAAATAGTAAAGTGGTATTAATTGGTGCAGGAAAAACAGGTATGCCAATTATATTAGGAAATCAATAGATTATATAACAATTAAGACATATTATATATCCGATTCGTATTACGAGTCGGATTTTTTTATTTCTTAAAGTTCTGTTAAACTGATTTAATCTTGTAACAATATTTCTAAACTAACGTCAAACAAGTGTATCATTTAGAATATGTAAAAATATTTTATTTGATATTTAGTTAGTTTTTAATAGTTGATAAAAGGCTCAAAACGTACTTGTTTTGAGCCTTTTTAGTTGAAGTTATTTAGTATTAAAAATTAGTTTTTGTCAACTGGAATTTTATTTCGTTCAATCTTACCTTTCTTCAAAGCTTTAAAGTTTTCGTAACAATCTAAAACCGCTTCAATCATTTGTAAATCAGACGCTTTTTTGATAAAGTATTCAGAGTAATTACAATCTGTTAGTAATTCTGATAATTCTTGTCTATCCATTTCTAGATATTCCATCATTACTTCTCTATCAAATTTACCAGCTAGCATTTTACGTAATCCGTCTTCTTTTTTTAATTTCTGTAATTTTTTAAGCTGTTTAGGCTTTTTCCCAAATAAACTATATAAAAAGTCTACGGGCTGAAATAATCCTGCAAGAGGCGAGGAGAAGTCTTTTCCTTTTGGCCTACCAATTTCATAAGTTTGTGGTAATCCGTTTATATGGATTCTAGTAAATCTATCTTTTGGTACTTGCTTAACATCAACTTCTAAAACACCAATCAATTGAGTAGATTTAATAACTACCTCTCTAATTTCTTCTGGTTTTTCATACAGTGCAATCACTAATTCATTTCCTTTTAATAAATCGTTTGTTACTTTTAATTTGATAGATGAATAACCTAGATAAGAAACTAAAACGGTATCATTTGCTTTTGCTGTTAATTCAAACAAACCTACATCGTTTGTTATAGTACCTTCTACAGAGTTTAAGTTTAAAACGTGAGCAGCACTTAATGTTTTTTTAGATTCTCCATGAATAATCTGACCTTTTAATTTAGATTGGTCATTTTGAGAATAAATACTTATAGATAGAACTAAAAGTAAGAGCGTAATGATTTTTTGCATATGCAATAATACTTAATATGTATGATAGAATTGTTAATGTTAACCAAAAGAAATCAAAAAGTATTCCAAAATGTGCACATGAGAAGATTCGAACTTCCACATCCTTTCGAATACTGCCCCCTCAAGGCAGCGCGTCTACCAATTCCGCCACATGTGCTTGATAATAATGACAAATATAGATATTCTATACTTGTATTTTATTAATGTTTTTAACAAAAAAAAGTTATTATCTCTATTATTTTATCATCTGATTAATACTTTGTTTGTCAGTATATTAAATTGATGTTGTTTTTTATTTTGTTTAATACAATCGATTGTATTTAATTTTTATTTATTACTTTTATAAAAAATTAATGCGTAAGGTTTATACTTAACCTATTTAATTGCTATCTGTATTGAATATTATTAAAACATGTGTATTAATATCACAATAGGAGATTTTGTATAAAGCCTAAATGACATAACTTTTAAAACTATTATTAGTTACTATATAATTAAGTAGTAAAAGGAAGTTTACCGATAGGGTATATCAATTAATTGAAAAATGAAAAAAAAGTATCAATTACTTATTTTAATATTATGTTTTGTATTTCATAATATTAATTCACAAGAATTTAAATATTTAAAATTCAAACATTTATCTTCAAAAGACGGTCTTTCTCAGAGATCCGTTATTGATATATATCAAGATAAAAAAGGTTATATCTGGTTTGGTACTAGAGATGGTTTAAATAAATATGATGGATACAATTTTGTAATTTATAGACATAATTCTGAAGATTCTGAAAGCTTGAGTCATAATTGGATAACAACAATTCATGAAGATACTTATGGAAATTTATGGGTAGGAACTAAAGATGGGTTGAATAAGTATAATCCCCAAAAAAATAATTTTAAACGTTATAAGCATCATTTAACTAAAAATTCTATTAGTGATAATGATATTTGGGATTTAGCAGAAATTGAAGAAGGCAAGCTTTTAATTGCCACAAATAATGGAATAAACGAACTTGAGGTAAAAAAAGACAGCATATCAAATTTTAATGTTTTTCCTCAAAACAGCAATAGTCTATTAAGCGATACAAGAACAAGAAGTTTTACTATTATAAATAATAAACTTTGGATAAGTACAGTTAGGGGTATAGATTTATTTAATTTAAACGATAAAACGTATTCTCATTATAGTTATCCAGTGGGTGTTTCTATAAATGATCATATTAATAATTTCCCAACTTTATATGTTGATCAGCATGAAAACATTTGGCTTGGGTATGAAAAAGGTCTATCAATATTAGATAAAAGTAAAAACATTTTTGTTGATTTTAAATATAAAAGTAAAAAAGAAATTACAAGTGCCGTTAGAAGCATTTCTGAAGATTACTTCGGTAATTTATGGATTGGAACTTACTCTGGATTATATATTTATAATCAAATAGAAAATACATTTAATCACATTCTTCACAATGAGAATGATCCGAAAAGTTTAAGTCAAAATTCTATCTATAAAATTTTTAAAGATTCAAGAGGTGACATGTGGATTGGAACTTGGGCTGGAGGTGTTAATTATTTCGATAAAAGTTTTAATGTTTTTAAGCAATTTAGTTCTGGAAACAGTAAAAATATGCTTAATTATAAGATTGTAAGTGGAATAATTGAAGATGAAAATAAAAACCTATGGATTGGAACTGAAGGTGGTGGAATTAATTTTTACAATAATAAAACACAAGCATTTACCTATTTAACAAATAATCCTAAAGACAAAAATAGTTTAAGTTCAAATAATGTTAAATCATTAATTAAAGATCACAATGGAAATCTTTGGATTGGAACACATGATAAAGGGCTTAATTTTTTAAATACTAAACAGAAACCCTATAAATTTAAAACATTTAACTCCGAAAAAATTGTAGGTAATGCTAATTCAAATCTAAGAGTATTATCACTGTTTGAAGATAACAACAATAATTTATGGGTTGGTACTTTGGCTGGTGGATTATATTTTCATAATACAAAAACTAAATCGTTTTATAAACTTGATAATTCAATAAAATCAATAACGAGTATTGTACAATCTCAAGACCCGAATTATTTGCTTGTTTGTGGATCACAAGGTCTCGAAAAAGTTAATATACATACAAGAAAGCAAAATAAAATTGTTTTAGTAAACGAAAGAAAAGAAGTAATCACCTCTAAAACAATGAATTGTATTTACATCGATAAAGATGATAATTACTGGATTGGAACGGAAGGTGATGGCCTTTTGTATTATAATAAAGATGAAAAATCTGTTATTAAATATGGTATTGCTGAAGGGTTACCTAATGAAATAGTTTATGGAATACTAGGTGATGAAAATGATAATATTTGGATAAGTACTAATAAAGGAATCAGTCAAATAAACTTAATTTCTAAAAAGAAGAAAAACTTTGATGTATCTGATGGTTTACAAGGGAATGAGTTTAATTATAATGCTTTTCTTAAAACCTCAAATAATGAATTAATGTTTGGTGGTGTTAATGGTCTTACATATTTCAACCCAAATGATATAAATGTAAATATGTTTGTGCCTAAAATTGACATTTATAATTTAAGTGTTAATAATGAATCCTATTTAAAGATTACAGATTCTATTTCTAATATTACATTAAAGCATGATCAAAATAATTTTAGTGTCAGTTTTACAGGATTAAGTTACTCACAATCAAATAAAAACAACTATGCATATAAATTAGACGGTTTTGATAAAGATTGGAAGAAAATAGGTAACAATAGAACTGCTAATTACACAAATATTGATCAAGGAGAATATACCTTTAAAGTTAAGGTTGCTAATAATGATGGTGTTTGGAATGAAGCAGGTGATTCTATCATCTTAACAATTCTTCCAGCATGGTGGAGTACTTGGTGGGCTTTTTTAATTTATACCATTATTATTTTAGGAATTAGTTATTATATCAATATTTTAATTTCGGCTAGAATAAAAGTGAAAAATGAATTAATAAAAGAAAAAGATGATAGAGAGCGGATTGTTGCGCTTAATAAATTAAAGCTAAAATTATTTACAAATATATCTCATGACTTTAGAACGCCACTAACCTTAATTGCTGGTCCATTACAACAATTAATAGAAAATAAAAAAGGAGATAATGAAACTCAATATCAACTTAAAGGGATGTATGGTAACGTAATTACTTTATTACAATTAATTAATCAATTACTAGATTTTAGAAAATCTGATGCAGGAAAATTAAAAATTAAAGTATCCAAAAAGAACATCGTTCCATTTCTAAAAAACGTGAAACTATCTTTTGAAGAACTTGCTAAACAAAGAAATATAAACTACTTCTTTATTACCTCTAAAGAAGTTATTAATGTTTGGTTTGATCCTATAGAACTAAAAAAAGTAATTATTAACCTTTTATCTAATGCCTTTAAATTTACTCCCAATGGAGGGATAATAACTGTAAATGTTTCATTATCAAAAGAAAAGAAACTTAAAATTGAAATTAAAGATACTGGTGATGGAATCCCTAAAAATGAACTGCCTAATATTTTTGATAGATTTTTTCAGTTAGGAGATCGAAATAAAATAAGAACAGGAACAGGAGTAGGGTTATCTTTAGCTAAAGACATCGTTGAACTACATAAAGGAAAAATTGATGTAAAAAGTAGCCAAAGAAAAGGAACATCATTTATCGTTTTATTACCAATAGGTAAAGAACATTTTACCTCTGAAGAAATTAGCTTTGAAGATGATGAACAAAGCATTGAACCTACTATTTTTAATGAACCTACTATTTTTAAACCTATACAGGTTGAAAAAAAATCTGAATTTAAAGAATCGCAACAATCTATTTTATTAGTAGAAGATAATATAGAAATAAGAGCATTTATTAAAAAGATATTTATTGATAATTACAATGTATATGAAGCAGAAAATGGTAAAATAGGAATAGAACAAGCTCAAATAAATCCAATAGATATCATAATAAGTGATGTTATGATGCCTGTTATGGATGGAGTTAAAATGTGTAACGCAATAAAAACAGATATTAAAACAAGTCATATTCCTATTATAATGCTTACAGCAAAAACATCTATTAAAGCACATAAAAAAGGGTATGAAACTGGTGCAGATATTTATGTTACAAAACCATTTGATACTAAAATATTAAAGCTTCAAGTAAATAATTTACTTAATTTAAGAAAGAATATGATTCTTAAATATAAAAAAGACTTGTTATTATCGCCTAAAGAATTAACAGTTACTTCCGCAGATGAAAAATTCTTAAAGAAAGCTTTTATTATTGTAGAAGAGAATATGACTGAGTCAGAATTTAATACTCAATTATTTACTGAAAAAATGAATATGAGTAGGACATTATTGTATACAAAAATTAAAGCTTTAACAGGTCAGTCACTTTCTGAGTTTATTAGATCTATAAGGCTTAAAAAAGCAGCGCAATTAATTGCTAAAACACAAATGAATATTTCAGAAATTGCCTATAGTTTAGGATTTAACGATTTAAAATATTTTAGAAATAGTTTTAAAAAGACTTTTAACACTTTACCAACAAAGTATAGAGCAAAAAATAAAACTACTAATACTCCAATAAAACAAGAATCTTAATTCTTCTATCTACCTTAAGTTTTATCAAATAAATCATTCTATATACTTATTAAATTAAGCTATTACTAAGGAATTCATTAAATATAAAACTATTACCCCCTTAAATAATGATTATTTAACCTTCTGATAATCGCTAAATAGAAATAATTTTACAAGATAATAAATAACTTAAAACTTAAATTTAACTTTTATGAAAAAAAAGATCTCTTTAATTAAACAGTTTGTAGGTATCTGCATGTTGTTTTTTATAAGTGCTTCCATGTACGGCCAAAGTGCTATATCTGGTACAGTAACTTCAAGTGAAGACAATCAACCAATACCTAGTGTAAATGTGATTGTTAAAGGTACTACAAACGGAACAAGTACAGATTTTGATGGTAAATATACTATCAATGCTTCTGCTGGAGATGTACTAGTATTCAGCTTTCTTGGTTATAAAACATCAGAAAAAATAGTAGGGAATAGTACTACTATAAATGTTGTTTTAGATACGGACAGTGCTCAATTAGACGAAATTGTAGTAATTGGTTATGGTACAGCAAGAAAAACAGATTTAACAGGATCTATTTCTTCAATATCATCAAAAGATTTTGAAAGGCAACCTATAACAAGAGCAGAAGATGCTTTACAGTCTCGAACTGCTGGTGTAAGTGTTACTAGAAATTCTGGTGCTCCAGGTGGTGATATCAAAATTCGTGTTCGTGGTTCTAATTCAATTACTGGAAATAATGCTCCATTAATAGTTATTGATGGGATTATCGGAGGTGACTTATCTAGTTTAAATGCTAATGATATACAAAGCTTTAATGTATTAAAAGACGCCTCTGCTACAGCAATTTATGGTTCTAGAGGAGCAAATGGTGTAGTAATGGTAACTACAAAAAAAGGTAGATCTGGGAAGCCAAAAGTAAATGTAAATAATTTTATTTCAATTTCTAAAGTACCAAATAAAATTAATCTTTTATCTCCATCTCAATTTGCAACTTCAGCAGGAACAACAGTTTCTAATGGTGGAGCAGATTATCAAGATGAATATTTTAAGACTGGAATAACTAATAATGTACAAGTTTCTGCAAGCGGGAATGAAGGTAGCTTAAATTATTACTTGTCAGGAAATTTAGTAGATCAAGATGGGATTGTTTTAAATACTGGTTATAAACGCTATTCTCTACGTAGTAATTTAAATGCTGATATAACAGATAAATTATCTGTTGGATTAAATGTTTATGGTTCAAGAGAAGATTCACATAACTTGGTAAGAGGTGGTGCAGGAGCATCTTCAGATACTAGAGGTGGAATTGTAAATGTATTATCTTTTAATCCTGCTTTATCTGTTAGAGATTCTAATGGAGATTATAATTTAGCAGGTGGAGGTAAAGGATCTATATTAGTAAATCCTATTGCCGTACAAAATGAAAGAGATGGAAATTTAATTGAAGATAGAACTAATGCAAATCTAAATTTATCTTATGATATTTCTGATAATTTAAATTTAACAACATTGTTAGGTTCTTCAACTACTCATTTTAATAATGAAATTTTTGAAGGAATACCGGCTGGATCAAATTCTAACGCTAAATCTAGAGCAACTTTTAATTCTATAAGAACATATGATTATCAACTTAGTAATATTTTAACTTGGAATAAAGATTTTGGGGAAAATAATCTAAAACTTACTGGTGTTTATGAAATGCAAACATCAACTATTAAAAATGCAAACATAAATTCAATAGATTTTGCAATTTCAGGGTTATCAAACGCTTTTTATCATCTTGAAATTGGTAAACCTTCAGTTGGAGCAAATGAAAATAAAACTTCTATAGAATCATTTGTAGCTAGAGCTGAACTAAGTTTTGGGGAAAATCTTTATTTAACAGGTACAGTTCGTAGAGATGAGTCTTCAAAATTTAGAGAAGGTAATAGAGTTGGGTATTTTCCTTCTATATCTGCAAAATATAATTTAGGGGAATTTATTTCAGAAGATTCTTTTTTAAATGATGTAAGTTTAAGAGCTGGTTATGGTGTAACTGGTAATCAAGATATACCTGCAAATTCTACCTATCCTGGTGTAACAAGAAATGATTTCTTTTTCAGTGGAACATCATTTAATGTTGGTGCAGGTGCAAGTGCAATTGTAGACCCTAATATAACTTGGGAAACAACAAAACAAATAAATATTGGTGCAGACTTTAGTTTATTAGAAAATAGAATAAATGTTAGTGTAGATTGGTATAAAAAAAATACTACAGATTTGTTATTAGATCTAAATGTACCGCAGTCTAACGGAGGAGGTATTTTTAGAACTAACTTAGGGGAAGTAGAAAATACAGGTTTCGATCTAAGTCTTTCTGCAAATGTTGTAGATAGAAGAGATTTTAATTGGAATTCTAATTTAACTTTTTCTTCAGTTTCTAATAAAGTTATCAATTTAGGAGGTGCTAATCAATTATTATCAAGACCTGCAGGAATTAATCCAGGTGGTGCTGGAGCTAACCTTTATATAAATAAGGTAGGAGAACCTTTAGGAGGATTTTACGGATATACTTATACTGGAGTTGCTGCAAATGGTGATGCTCAATATGACGCTGCTGGACAAAGCCAAATTGGAAATGGATTACCAGATTTTAATTGGGGTCTAAATAATACTTTAACGTATAAAAACCTTGATTTAAATATTTTAGTAAGAGGTGTTCATGGATACGACATTTTAAATGCTACAAGAGGTATTATATCGCTAGGTGGAGGTGATGTTAAAAATGCAACACATGCAGATTCAATTTTACCAGGTAGTCCAACAGGAGGTACCAATCATATTAACTCTTCTAGATATATTGAAGATGGTAGTTTTATTAGATTAAGTAATATTTCTTTAGGGTATAATTTTTCTGATGTAAAATGGTTAAGTTCATTAAAGTTTTTTGCTAGTGCACAAAATCTGCTTACAATTACAGACTATACTGGTTATGACCCAGAAGTTTCATCAACTGGTGCATCTACTTCTGACACCACACCATCATTAGATTTTGGAGCATTACCAAACCCAAGAACTTTTACTTTTGGAGTTAACATAGGTTTATAATTTTAAAAAATAATATTATGATAATAAATAAAATAAATAGAAAATTTTGGACCAAAATGGGCGCATTTGTACTATTGGTTCTTTTAATAATTTCATGTGCAGATTTAGAAGAAGATCCAAACTCTGTACAATTTGATCCAGCAGCATTAAATTCAGATACAGCATTAGAAACTCTTGTAGCTGGTATGTATAGCAGGATTCAAAATGATGCGCAATGGTCAGCATTTTTTATAACCGGTTATGCAGGTGATGATATTTCTACTCGTTCTACTAGTAATAAAGCTGGGTTTAGAGATTCAGATTGGAGACAACAAACACCAGGATCGGCACGTTTAGGAAATGCATATAATGGCTGTTATAGAGCAATAGCTACTGCAAATACAGCTATATCTATTATTGATAATATAAAAGGAGATGCAGGTAAAATTCAAAGATTACTAGGAGAGACATATTTTATTAGAGCATTTGCATATTTGCATTTAACTAGAACGTATGGTAGAATACCAATTCAACTAAAACCTACTTCTAATGATAAATTAAAAAGGGCTTCTTTTGTTGATATTTATAAACAAATAGAAGCAGATTTAAAACAAGCAGAAACATTATTGCCTAATGTTTATCCTGGAATTCCTGCAGTTGGTACAAGACCAAATAAAGGGTCTGCTAAAGCATATTTAGCTAGATTATATTTACAATGGGCAGGTTATCCAGAAAAAGACTTAAGTAAGTATGCTTTAGCTGCTAGTAAATCTTGGGAGGTTATTAAAGATAAATCTGTATATGGATTTGACTTAGCTACTGATTTTAGAGCTATGTGGACAGAAGATGGTAGGTTTAAACATAATGAAGGCATATTTACCTTGATTGGCTGTACTGTTGGGTGTGGTGTTGGAAATAGAACAACTGGTCGTTTAGGTTTAACAAATGCAGCTGGTGGTTGGAATGAAACTTTTGGGGAAATAGCATTTTATAATGATCAAAAAACTGAAGCTACTAAAAATGGTACAATGAAGCGTTTTGATGCTACATATATTCATGAAAAAATCCCTAGAGCAGATGAACCTATTGGTGCAGATTTTATGAGTGAAGCTAAAATTACTGATAGACATCCGATGTTTAGAAAAATTGTTGGTGGAGATTTTTCAGAAACTGTAAACACAACAAGAAATGATATTAATAGATATTTTATGCGTTATGCAGAAGTATTATTAATTTATGCAGAGGCTTCTGGGAGAGCAGGAAATGTAACAGCGAATAGTTGGAAAGCTTTAAATGATGTTAGGAATAGAGCAGGAGCTACAACACCTTTAACTGCGGTTGATGGGAACATTGAAGATTTAGCATTCACAGAACGTAAATGGGAATTTGCTGGCGAATATGAAAGATGGAATGATTTAGTACGTATGGAAAAAGCTGCAGCCGCTTTAGGTAATAGATCGGCATTAGAAGATGTAGATGTTTCACACAGCAAAACTCCATCAACAGATGCGAGTGGAAAATATTTTTATTTTTCACCTATACCTCAATCTCAATTAGATTTAGCACCTGAATTGAACGATTAAATATTTGTAAATAGTATATATATTTGAATTAATTATTTACGATAAGCCTTTTCTTTTAAAAGAAAAGGCTTTTTTATTTATTTTAAAAATAAATAAATTAAATATTTATCGATATTTGTTAAAAATAAAATAAATGAAAATAGTTTTATTAGGCTATATGACAAGCGGAAAATCTTCGATTGGAAAACGTTTAGCTAAAAAGTTAGCGCTACCTTTTAAAGATTTAGATGATTATATTGAAACTAAAGAAAATAAAAGCATTAAAGAGATTTTTGCTGACAAAGGAGAAATATATTTCAGGCTTAAAGAAACAGAATATTTAAAGGAACTATTATCTATAGAAGACTCTTTTATTCTTTCATTAGGAGGTGGAACACCGTGTTATTCTAATAACATGGAATTTATTTTAAAAAATAAAAACACAACTTCTATATATTTAAAAGCTAGTATTCATAAAATTACTAATAGGCTTATTAAGAAAAAGCAAAATAGACCATTAGTAGCAAATTTAGATGATGATAAAATTTTAGAATTTGTTGGTAAACATTTGTTTGAAAGAAGTTCTTTTTATGAAAAAGCAAGCATAATTGTTACTACCGATAATAAAACAAAAAAAGAAATAGCAAAAGAATTAAAAGTAATTTTACAGTAAATAAGCAATTCCGCTATTAGAAGAAAATTCTACAATAATATGCTCTTTTATAGATGTAGATAATGAAATCCCTTTAAAATCAGCTTTTACAGGATACTTTTTATGATTTCTATTAACCAATACCGCAGTTTTAAATCTTTTTAAAGGAACATCTAAAAAGTGTTTTACTCCATAAATTAATGTGCTTCCAGAATTTAAAACATCATCAACTAAAACAATTGCTTTATTTTTATATTCAGAAGAAGATAGGCTAGTAGTGATTGGTTTAAGTGGGTTTTTCTTATCAACATAAACTTCACAAATGTTTATTTTTATATCGGAAATTTTGATTAGAACATCTTTTAATAACTTTGAAAAAACAAATCCATTTCCAGCTATACCAGCTAAAATAATTTCCTTTTCAGAACTATTGCTTTCATATATTTGATAAGCAATTCTTTTAATTTTTTGATTTACTTCTACAGATGTTAAAATAATATTATTTGTTGTTGTCATAAATTAATCAATACTTTCTTCGTTATAACCTTCAATATCTCTTCTATCTTTTTTTGTAGGTCTACCAGTACCTTTTTTTCTATAGTAATCTTTTGCAAATTTTAATAGTTCATTTTTTTCAAACTGACTCTTATCTGTTAAATCTTTTCTATATAAATCTACCAATTTCGCACCGACTCTATTTGGAGGAATGTCTAAAACTTTAATTTTATAATTTATTTGGTTTTTTCTAATTACAAGTTCTTCATTTCCAAATAGTTCTTTAGAAGGTTTTAAGCTTTTGTCATTCAGCTTAATACGTCCTTTTTTACAGGCTTCTGTAGCAACATTTCTAGTTTTAAAGAGTCTAATACACCAAAGATATTTATCTACTCTCATAAAAAAAGTTAAATTTTATAGTTTCCCTTTTTACAAAGGTATAAAAATGCTAACTTGCGGCACTAAATTTTCTATTATTAAATGAATAAATTAAAATATTTTATAGCGCTAATAACTTTTTCTGTTATTGTATATTCTTGTGGAGATGATGGGACATTTGTAGATGATTTTGACCATGAAGCACAAGCAAAGATTGATGATACGTTATTAATAGAGTTTTTTAAAGGTCATTATTATGATACCTCTATTGATTCGATAAAACCAATTGTCTCTGGTAAAACGAATTTATTTAGTGACTCAAAACTAAAAACACAAAAAGTTACTTTCAATGAAATTGAGTATAATTTATATACTTATGTAAAAGTTGAAGGAAATCCTGTTCCAAATAAACCGAATCCTACTATTATAGATTCAATTCTAGTAAATTATCATTTAGGATACATTAAAGATTCAATAGACTATATTCCTGTACAAAAATTAAATGCTGCTACATGGTTTAACCCGACTAGTATTGCTGTTGAAGGATGGTTACATGGGTTTACTAATTTTAAAGGAGGAAAAAACACAACTAATAATGGCCCTATTACTTATATTGGTGGTGGAAATGGTATCATTTTTATTCCTTCTGGAATAGCATATAGAAATATTGGTAACTTACCAGTTATACCTACAGAAGCAAATTTAATTTATTATGTTAATCTTTTTGATAGTGTTGAGGGTACAGACCATGATAATGATGGTGTGGCATCAATAGATGAAGATATTAACGGTGATGGAGATCCTAGGAATGATGATACTGATGGTGATACCTTTGCAGATATGAGTGATCCAGATGATGACAATGATGGAAAGTTAACTAAAGATGAAGATACAAATGGTGATGGAGATCCTAGAAATGATGATACTGACGGTGATGGGATACCTAACTATTTAGATTCGGATAGTTAAAAAATAAAAAGTAATAAAATAAAAAAGGCTCTTGAAAATTCAAGAGCCTTTTTTGTTATATAAATTTTAACTGTTATAGTTTAACAGATAAACTTACAATTATTTGATTTACTCGAGTATCAAAGCTTATATTATTACCTAAGGTATTTCCAGCTATTACACTTTCAATTCCTGAGAAACCACGTTCCCAACGAACATCTACGCCTAATTTACCGAACTCAACTCCAGCACCTAATTGTATACCAACTGTAAAATCATTTACATCAACATCTCCTAAAGTATTTAAACCAAATCCAGAATTTACTATATACTGAAATGATGGTCCAGCAAACACTCTACCAAATTTTAAAATCCCTTTTTCTAAAAGAACAGGAATGTCAATTTTTTTAAGATCAAAAGTAGTATTTGCAATTCCTGTAGCAGGAGCAAAAGCAACTTTATTACTAATTTGTGTATATACTAGTTCTGGTCTTATAGAAAGTCCAACAATAGGAATTCTTCCTCTAAACCATAAACCAGCATGGTAACCAGTTTCACTTCCTGCACCAGCTAAAACATCATTCTTTACATTAGTAAAAGAATCTGAGTTATAGTTTAAACCACCTTTTAAACCCCATTGTAATTGAGCGTTTGAAAATTGTGTCCCGGCTAGAAACAAACAAAATACGAATACTACTTTTTTCATAATTATAATTTATAGTTATTATTTTCTTTTTATTACTTTCTGTACTGCATTAACGATGGCAACATCATTAATGTTGTATTTCTCCATTAATTGAGCTGGAGTTCCAGATTCACCAAAACTATCATTTACAGCAACAAATTCCTGTGGAACTGGAGTATTTAATGCTAACGTTCTAGCAATACTTTCTCCTAAACCTCCATATTTATTATGCTCTTCAGCAGAAACAACACAACCAGTTTTTGCAACCGATTTTAAAATGATGTCTTCATCTAAAGGTTTAATTGTATGAATATTTATTACTTCTGCAGAAATACCTTGTGCTTCTAATTTTTCAGAAGCTTGTAAAGCTTCCCAAACTAAATGTCCTGTTGCTACAATAGTAACGTCAGTTCCTTCTGTAAGTTGAATTCCTTTACCAATTTCAAATTTAGCATCATCTGGCATAAAAATCGGCACTTTTGGTCTTCCAAAACGTAAATAAACTGGCCCTTCATGTTCTGCAATAGCAATGGTAGCAGCTTTGGTTTGATTATAATCACAAGGATTAATTACCGTCATTCCAGGTAACATTTTCATCATTCCAATATCTTCTAAAATTTGATGTGTTGCGCCATCTTCACCCAAGGTTAAACCAGCATGCGAAGCACAAATTTTCACATTCTTATCAGAATATGCAATAGATTGTCTAATTTGATCATATACTCTACCTGTAGAAAAGTTTGCAAATGTTCCAGTAAATGGAATTTTACCTCCAATAGTCATACCAGCAGCAATACCCATCATATTTGCTTCAGCAATTCCTACTTGAAAAAAACGATCAGGGTTTTCTTTAATAAATTGCCCCATTTTTAAGGAACCTACCAAATCTGCACATAAAGCTACTACATTTGAATTTGTTCTTCCTAACTCCGTTAAACCATCACCAAAACCAGATCTTGTGTCTTTCTTTTCTGTGTATGTATATTTTTTCATTCTAAATTGTTGTGTTGTAAAATTTTGCGTAAAAATAAACTTTTATTTTTCTTTAGAGAAGAGAAAAGAGAGAATAGAATAAAGATTTTTTAACATAATGTTGTAAAAAATGAAATCTACAACTTCATTAATTCTTTATACAATTTATGAACAGGTAATCCTGCAACATTAAAATAACTTCCTTCAATCTTATCTACAGCTATAAAACCAAACCAGTCTTGAATTCCATAAGAACCAGCCTTATCAAAAGGTTGATAGTTTTTTATATAATAATGTATTTCATCGTCAGTTAATTCTTTGAAATAAACAGATGTTGTATCGTTTATAATCTTCTGAAAATGAATACTTTTTATACTTATTGATGTTACAACTTCGTGTTTATTACCAGATAATGATCGTAACATCGTAAATGCATCTTCTTCATTTTTTGGTTTTCCTAAAGCTGTATTATTAAACCATACAATGGTATCGGAAGTGATTAAAACATCTTTACCTGTTAATTCATTATCAAAAGGCTTTGATTTTAAATCTGCTAAAAAGTCCGTAATTTCTGATCCATTTAACTCCTTTGGATAAATTTCTTCAACTTCTTTTAATCTAATTTCAAAATCTAGATCTAAATCTTTAAAGAATTGTTGTCTTCTAGGAGAACCAGAAGCTAAAATGATACTGTAGTTTTTTAATTTTTCTCTGAGCATTTATTTCATATTTGTCATTCCTGTGAAAACAGGAATTTACTTTTATTAAACTTTTCTTATTTTATGAATTCCTGCCTTCGCAGGAATGACAGATTCTTTATTAGAAAATAAACAACAACATTGATATAATTCCTAAAAACATAATTATTTTCATCAATTTACTTAAATATGAATAGTCTTTTTTTGATTCTGAAATCCATAATCTATATTTAAAATAGAGTAGTGGAAGTAAAATAAAAACGATACCGTATAGTAAGAAAATAGTTTCTTCTGCAATTATTTTTAAAACAACGATAAGAAATACTAATAAAATTGATGAAAAGAAAAAAGCGACTTTTGAAGCTCTTTTTCTACCAATAACAATAGGTAACGTTTTAGCATTAATTTTTAAATCACCATTAACATCTTCTATATCTTTTATAATTTCTCTAATCAGAGTGGTAAGAAAAGAAAATATGATATAGGCAAAAAGAGGTACTATTATTTCTATAGTTTTAAAAATCCCTAATATTAATTTTAATAAAGAATTATTTGAACTATTGTTTTCAAATACAAAGACGATAAAAATACAAAGAGATATAAAAAAAGAAACTAGAATGTTTCCAAGTAATACTTTTCTTTTAAAAAAAGAAGAATATAAAAAAAGCCCAAATGAAACAAAGATAAATATTATAACGGCTTCTATATTGTTCATAAAAGAAATATAAAAACCTAAAAGCAAGCCAGTTAAATTAAGTATAATGTAGGTAGTCCAAGCATTTTTATTAAAAATAGTTTTATCAATAAAAACCTTATTTGGCTTATTTATTTTATCAGCTTCAATATCATAAATATCATTAATAATATAACCTCCAGCTGTTATTAATAATACGCTTCCACATAAAATTGTGAATTGAAAAATGTTTATAATTGATTGATTTACAACTGAATGAATCAACGCATATTTTGTTAAAACCATCGTTAATAAAACCATCAATAGGTTTTTATAACGAATGAGTTTCAAGAAAGAAATCATGCGTTAAAACTCTTTTTAATTCTCGCTAAATCACGTTTGTTATCTCGGTCTTTAAGAACCTCGCGCTTGTCATGCGTTTTCTTACCCTTTGCTAAGGCAATTTCTAATTTAGCAAACCCTCTATCGTTAATAAAAAGGCGTAATGGAACAATTGTATTTCCTTTGGCTTCCACATCTTTTCGTAGACTTCTAAGCTCACGCTTATTAAGTAATAATCTACGTTCACTTTTGGGTTTATGATTAAACTGATGTCCGTAAATATATTCCTCGATATACATATTCACAACAAACAATTCACCACGCTCATTAAATTCGCAGAAACTCTCTGTAATTCTAGCTTTGCTTAAACGAATCGATTTAATCTCTGTTCCTGTTAACTGAATTCCAGCAACTAATTTATCGATGATTTCAAACTCGAAACGGGCTTTTTTATTTTGTATGTTGATGTTTTTTTGCACAGTAATCCTACCAATTTTATTTTAACAAAGATACATTTTTGATTAAGATAAAGAAGTGTAATTTTGTAACCATTAAATCGACAAAACGAAACAAAACTCAATGAGATACTCTTTACTATTATTTTTGTTCATACTTTCTTGTAAACAACCTGAAAAACAACTTACTGCACAACAAATCATTGACAAATCTATCGTTGAATCTGGCTCTAATAAAGTATCGAGTTCTATTATTAGCTTTAATTTTAGAGATAAAACATATAAAGCATATAGAAAAGATGGAGATTATACTCTTGAAAGAACTTTAAAAAAAAATGATTCATTAATTAAAGATGTTAAATCTAATAATGGTTTTAAGCGTTTTATAAATGATTTTCCTATAGCTGTCTCAGATTCTATGGGGCCAAAATATAGCAATTCAGTAAATTCTGTGCATTATTTTTCGGTATTACCATTTGGGTTAAATGATAAAGCTGTTCAAAAAAAGATATTACCATCAGCAATAATTAATAAAGAAGAATATTATAAAGTTGAAATTACTTTTTCTGAAGAAGGTGGTGGAGAAGATTTTGAAGATGTATTTATTTATTGGATTGGTAAAAAAGATTTTTTAATAGATTATTTGGCGTATTCTTATCACACAAATGGAGGAGGAAAACGTTTTAGAGTTTTAAAAGAACAATGTAATAGGAATGGAATTCGCTTTGTAGATTACTATAATTACAAACCAAAAAGTAAGGATATTAAGTTAATAAACTTAGATAAAGCATTTGAACAAAATCAATTAAAAAAGGTCTCAGAGATTATTTTGGAAAATGTAAAAGTGGAGCTTTTAGATTAATCAATCTTTAATAAGGTACTTGTTTTTTTAACGCCTACAACTGTAACAATGTATAAGTTAGCATTGTTGTTATCATCTATTTGTTGATACTTTTCTTCACCTAAAATAGCATTCACAAAAAACGGCGTTGTATTACTATGACCAACAACTAAAACAGTTTTTTTGTGAGTTTCTACTTCAAACTTTTTGTTAAACATATCTCTAGGATTGTAAAACTGAATTTCTAAATTTTGTGCTTCTGATGTTGGCATTGCTGTTCCA
Source organism: Lutibacter sp. Hel_I_33_5 (assembly GCF_007827455.1). NCBI lineage: Bacteria > Pseudomonadati > Bacteroidota > Flavobacteriia > Flavobacteriales > Flavobacteriaceae > Lutibacter > Lutibacter sp. Hel_I_33_5. The sequence goes on along the minus strand of NZ_VISM01000001.1, from coordinate 205,406 downwards.
ACTGTACGTTTATATTGTGTTGAGTAGATCGCATCAAAAGAAACATTTTTAAATACTTCGCTCCATTTTTTTGCTCTTTCTAAACCTTTTTCATTCAATTCAGGATTCTCATTCGTTTTATCTTTTCTAACTTTTTCTGCATGACGAATTAGATAATACGTAGTTACTTGTTGAGAAAAACTAACTAAAGTTGTAAAAACAAAAATTAAGAGGAGAAAATATTTCTTCATGTATTTTAATTATGCTACGAATATAAAAAAGATGAGAAGCTAAAACTAGTTTTAGCTTCCCAAAATATAAAGTTTTTTAATTTATGTGTTTTCTACTAAATCAGATTGATTTCTAAAAACCAAGGTATCATCAAAAGAGTCTAGTAAAACAATACTATCTGTCGTTATTTTGCAAGCTAAAATCTCTTTAGAAAGTTGATTCAACACTTCTTTCTGAATTACTCTTTTTACAGGTCTTGCACCAAATTCTGGTTGATATCCTTTTTGAGCTAAATAAGTAATTGCTTCATCTGTTGCATCAAAAGTGATGTTTTGTTCAGCAATCATTTTCTTTACCATTTTCAATTGTAGTTTTACAATTTGTTTGATATCCTCTTGTGATAATGGTGTAAACGTAATAATATCATCAATTCTATTTAAAAACTCTGGTCGTACCGTTTGTTTAAGTAAACTTAAAATCTCTGTTTTTGCCAATTCCATCGTCGTATAAATATCACCTTTTAGATTTTCGAACTTTTCTTGTATAATATGACTTCCCATATTTGAAGTCATAATTATAATCGTGTTTTTAAAATCTGCAACGCGACCTTTATTGTCGGTTAATCTTCCTTCATCTAAAACCTGTAATAATGTATTAAAAGTATCTGGGTGTGCTTTTTCAATTTCATCTAAAAGAACAACAGAATAAGGCTTTCTTCTCACAGCTTCCGTTAATTGTCCGCCTTCATCATAACCAACATAACCTGGAGGCGCACCAACCAATCTACTTACAGAATGACTTTCTTGATATTCACTCATATCAATTCTCGTCATCGCGTTTTCATCATCAAACAAATAGGAGGCAAGTGCCTTGGCTAATTCTGTTTTACCAACACCTGTTGTTCCTAAAAATAAAAATGAACCGATGGGTTTATTAGGATTTTGCAAACCAGCTCTAGAACGTCTTACAGCATCAGAAACAGCTTCTATTGCTTCATTTTGACCAACAACTCGTTTATGCAATTCGTCTTCAAGCTTCAATAGTTTCTCTCTTTCTGATTGTAACATTTTTGTTACAGGAACTCCTGTCCATTTTGCAACAACTTCAGCAATATCATCATAAATTACTTCTTCTTTAATTAATGCATTTTCTTGCTGATTTGCTAATAGTTTTTGTTGTTCTTCTAATGATTCTTCTGCTTCTTTTATTTTACCATAACGTAACTCTGCAACTTTACCATAGTCGCCATTTCGTTCTGCTTTATCTGCTTCTAATTTAAAATTTTCGATATCAGTTTTTAACGTTTGAATAGCATCAACAACACTTTTTTCTGATTGCCATTTAGCGTTAATTTCGTTACGTTCTTCTTTTAGATTGGCAACTTCAATACCTAAAGATTTTAACTTCGTTTCATCATTTTCACGCTTAATCGCCTCAATTTCAATCTCAATCTGCATAATCTTTCTATCCAACACATCTAATTCTTCTGGCTTAGAATTAATTTCCATGCGCAATTTAGCCATCGCTTCATCCATTAAATCAATCGCTTTGTCAGGTAAAAAACGATTGGTAATATAACGTTGCGATAATTCTACTGCACCAATAATGGCTTCATCTTTTATACGGACTTTATGATGTGTTTCATATTTTTCCTTGATTCCACGTAGAATTGAAATTGCACTTTCCGTATCTGGTTCATCTACCATTACTTTTTGGAAACGACGTTCTAATGCTTTGTCTTTTTCGAAGTATTTTTGATATTCATCTAAGGTAGTTGCTCCAATTGCACGCAATTCTCCACGTGCCAATGCAGGCTTTAAAATATTGGCTGCATCCATAGCACCTTGACCGCCACCAGCACCAACAAGTGTATGAATTTCATCAATAAACAAAACAATATCTCCTTCAGAAGTTGTTACTTCTTTTATAACAGATTTTAAACGTTCTTCAAATTCACCTTTAAATTTAGCTCCCGCAATTAATGCGCCCATATCTAACGAGTACACAATTTTATCTTTTAGGTTTTCGGGTACATCTCCACGAATAATTCTATGCGCCAATCCTTCTGCAATCGCAGTTTTCCCTGTTCCTGGTTCTCCTACTAAAATTGGGTTATTCTTTGTTCTACGTGATAATATTTGTAGTAATCTTCGTATTTCTTCATCACGTCCAATTACTGGATCTAACTTTCCATCTTGGGCAAGTTGGTTTAAATTTTTAGCATATTTAGAAAGAGAATTATACGTTTCTTCTGCACTTTGTGAAGTAACTCTATTTCCTTTTCTTAATTCTTCAATAGCTGAATTTAGTGACTTTTCTGTAACTCCCTGATCTTTTAAAACCTGAGCAATATTACTTTTAGATTTAAAAATGCCTAATAAAATATGTTCAATAGAAACATATTCATCTTTCATTTTTTTAGCAATAATTGATGCTTCATTCAAACTTTTACTTGCTTCTCTAGATAGCATTAATTCTGCTCCGCTTACTTTAGAAAAACTAACTAACTGCTTTTCTAGTATTTGCTGAACAACATTAATATTTATATTTAATTTCTTTAAGATAAAAGGCAACACATTTTCATCAACAGAAAACAGGGCTTTAAAAATATGCTCATTTTCTATTTGATTATGACCCATTTCTTGCGCTAATTGTTGCGCTTGCTGAATGGTTTCTTGCGATTTTATCGTATAATTATTAAAATTCATCTTCTTAAACTTTATATTTACATTTCTATAGGAGTCAAACTTAATACCAATTAAAAAAATAGTTTTAAAACAGTCACTTTGTCTTTAAAAGCCTTGTAAATACTGACTTTTTGACTTAATGAAAGGTTTTAAAATTATTACGACAATATAAATATATGGGTTTATTAAATAATATTTTCGGAAGTAAAACACCAAAAGAAGAAGTAAAATCTAATGTGAATTGGATTCCATTAACTTCTTTAGCACAATTGGAAGACGTAAAAAAAACATCAAATTCTGAAACCATTGCCATTTTTAAGCATTCTACTCGTTGTGGAATTAGTAGAATGGTAATCAAACAATTTGAGAAAAATATAACTGAAGAGTTGAAAGATTTTAAGGTGTATTACCTAGATTTATTAAACTATAGAGAGTTATCAAACGAAGTTGGATATACATTTCAAGTACAACATCAATCACCACAACTCTTAGTCATTAAAAATCAAGAAGCTATCGCTTATACTTCGCATTATGACATCACTCAAATAGATTTATCTAAATTTTAAGCGTTTTATTGTTAAATAACCTATAATTAGTAGTATTTTTACCGCCTAATTTTATAAGGTAAATGATTGAGTCAAAAACTACAGAAAAGGAGCTTTATGAGTATCAAAAAGATGCTATTTATCAAATATTTAAAGCTTTTGAAGATGCACCAGAGAACTATCATTTATTATACCAACTACCTACTGGTGGTGGAAAAACAGTTATTTTCTCAGAAATTGTTCGTCAGTATTTAAAGACCTACAAAAAGAAAGTTTTAGTGCTTACTCATAGAATTGAGCTAAGTAAGCAGACTTCTAACATGTTGAGTGAGTTTAAGGTTGAAAACAAAATAATTAATAGTACAGCAAATTTAGACGATCAAGGAGATTATGATTGTTTTGTTGCGATGGTAGAAACCTTAAAAAATAGGTTAAACGAAGATAAATTAGATATTACAGATATCGGACTTGTTATTGTTGATGAGGCACATTATAACTCGTTTACGAAGATTTTTAAGTTTTTTGATAAGTCTTTTATTTTAGGAGTAACGGCTACACCGTTAAGTTCTAATATTAAATTACCAATGAATGATAACTATCAGGAGTTAATTGTTGGTGAACCTATTAGTTACTTAATAAAAAACGAATTTTTATCACAAGCAAATATCTATTCTTATAATGTTGGTTTAACCTCTTTAGAAGTAGGTGCAAACGGTGATTATACGGTAAAATCTTCTGAAGATTTATATACCAATTCAGATATGTTATCTAAGCTTTTACAAGGGTATGAAGAGCGTAGTAAAGGTAAAAAAACATTAATTTTTAATAATGGTATTAACACGTCAATCACTGTTTTTGAAGCTTTTAAAAGAGCTGGATATCCAATTGCACATCTAGATAATACCAATACAAAAAAAGAACGAAATTTAATTCTTACTTGGTTTAAGAAAACTCCTGGAGCTATTATTACATCTGTAAGTATATTAACTACTGGTTTTGATGAACCTACCATTGAATCTATTATTTTAAATAGAGCAACAAAATCATTGACGTTATATTATCAAATGATTGGACGTGGTTCTCGTATCCTAAACAATAAATCTAGTTTTGATGTAATTGATTTAGGAAACAATTTCCACAGATTTGGTCCTTGGGGAGCAGATCTAGACTGGCAACGCATGTTTAAATATCCAGATTATTATTTAGATGCTATTTTATCAGATGAAGATATTGAAAGTACTTTTAGATATGAATTACCTCATGATGTAAAAGCCGAATTTGCAAAAGCTTCTGATTTATATTTTGATGTTAAAAAAGTGTATGTAGACACCATTCGTTCTGGGCAATCTTCTAAAAAAGTACTAGAAAAATCTATTGAACACCACGCAATAATGTGTATAGAGAATAGCGAAGATGTCTATGACGCTTTGTTATTAGCTAAAAAATTAGGTGGCGATATTGATGATAGAATTCACAGATATTCGAAATGTATTTCTAAAAGTACCCATAACTTTATAGATTGGCTTAGAGACGATTATCGTAAAAAATTAAACGCATATTTACGTGCAAATTTTGACGAAGTCTTCGAAGAAATTTTTGGACATCCGCCTGTAGAGGAGGAGTAGGTTAAATATTTAATTTATTTAACAGGCAATACCTTACCAACACAATCACCAAAACCAATCCGTACGTTGTCATTTTTACAATGAGCACGCATAATTACGGTATCATTATCGTTAATAAATTTACGAGTAGTTCCATCATTTAATTGTACAGGATTTTGTCCACGCCAGGTTAATTCTAGCATAGAACCATAACTATCTTTTGTTGGTCCAGAAATAGTTCCACTTCCCATCATATCACCAGAACGCACATTACACCCATTTACGGTATGATGTGCCAATTGCTGCGCCATTGTCCAATACATATACTTAAAATTAGAATTAGCAATCACAGTTTCTTCACCATTTTCTGGTTGAATTCCTACTTGCAGTTTAATATCATAACTCCCTTTTCCTTCTTGTTTTAAGTAGGGAAGTGGTTTGTATACCTGTTTTGGATTCTCAACCCTAAAAGGTTCTAAAGCATCCAACGTAACAATCCAAGGAGAAATTGTAGAAGCAAAATTTTTCCCTAAGAATGGTCCTAAAGGCACATATTCCCAGCCTTGAATATCTCTTGCAGACCAATCATTAAACTGCACCAAGCCAAAAATATATTCTTCAGTATCTTCAATAGGAATTCGATCTCCTAAATTATTTGAATCAGTTGTGATAAAAGCCATTTCAAGTTCAAAATCTAATAACTTTGAAGGTCCAAAATTAGGCGTAGTTTCACCTTCATTAGGTTTCGATTGCCCAACAGGACGTCTAATTGGTGTTCCAGAAGGAATAATAGAAGAAGATCTTCCGTGATATCCAATAGGAATTTGTAACCAGTTTGGAAATAGCGCATTTTCTGGATCTCTGAATAAAGAACCAACATTAGTTGCATGTTCTTTACTTGCATAAAAATCGGTGTAATCGCCCACAGCAACGGGTAACAACATTTCTACATCTTCCATTCTAAAGATAACTTTATCCTTATGTACAGCGTTATCTCGTAAACTACCATTGGTAACATCAAAAACGTCAGCAATTCTATTTCTCACCAAACGCCACGTTTTACGTCCGTCTGCAATAAAATCATTCAAATTATCTTGAAGAAAAATATCATCTGTCAATGGAATTCCATTAAAATACCCTAATTGATGAAAAGCGCCTAAATCAATAGCAAAGTCACCAATTCTAGTACCAATAGTTATAATATCATCTTTTGTAATAAATACGCCAAACGGAATATTCTGAATCGGAAAATCTGAATTTTCATCAACTTTTATCCATGATTTTCTATTGGGGTTATTTGCTGTGATTTTCATACGTATCTATTTAAATATTGTTTATCAAACCTACATATTTTTTTCTCATTTTTAAAATAAATTATTGAAGAAAATTAATTTTTACGAGCTATTTAATAAGAAATTAATAATTTTAAGGAACTATTAAAAAATATGTTAAAAAGTCAATATTTTGAAAACGGAATTTGCTATTTTTGACCTTCTTTAAAAAACACAAAATAATGCAACTAGATAATCAGATTTTCGACCTTATTCAAGAAGAAAACGAAAGACAGTTAAATGGCTTAGAATTAATTGCTTCAGAAAATTTTGTAAGCGATCAGGTAATGAGAGCACAAGGTTCTGTTTTAACCAATAAATACGCTGAAGGATATCCTGGAAAAAGGTATTATGGAGGTTGTGAAGTTGTTGATGTTGTAGAGCAAATCGCTATTGATAGAGCAAAAGAATTATTTGGTGCAGAATATGTAAATGTTCAGCCGCATTCTGGTTCTCAGGCAAATACTGCTGTTTTTGCAGCTTGTTTAAATCCTGGAGATAAAATTTTAGGATTCGATTTATCGCATGGTGGGCATTTAACGCATGGTTCTCCAGTAAACTTTTCTGGTAAATTATATAAGACATCTTTTTATGGAGTAGAGAAGGAGACAGGTGTTTTAAATTATGATAAAATTCAAGAAACTGCAACTAAAGAGCAGCCTAAACTAATTATTGCGGGTGCTTCTGCGTATTCTAGAGATATCAATTTTGAACGTTTTAGAATTATTGCTGATTCTGTTGGTGCTATTTTAATGGCAGATATTTCTCATCCAGCAGGATTAATTGCAAAAGGTATTTTAAACGATCCATTGCCTCATTGTCATATTGTTACTACAACGACACATAAAACCTTACGTGGACCAAGAGGTGGAATGATTATGATTGGTAAAGATTTTGAAAATCCATTCGGATTAACATTAAAGTCAGGAAAATTAAAGAAAATGTCAACATTGATTAATTCAGCAGTTTTTCCTGGAAATCAAGGAGGGCCTTTAGAACATGTTATTGCTGCTAAAGCTATTGCTTTTGGTGAAGCGTTAACAGATGAGTTTTTAGAATATCAGATTCAGGTAAAACAAAATGCAGCTGCTATGGCAAAAGCATTTGTTGCTAGAGGATATGAAATTATTTCTGGTGGAACTGATAATCACTGTATGTTAATCGATTTACGTAATAAAAATATTTCTGGTAAAGACGCTGAAATCATTTTAGGAAAAGCAGATATTACCGTAAATAAAAACATGGTTCCTTTTGATGATAAATCTCCATTTGTTACCTCTGGAATTAGAGTTGGTACGGCTGCGGTTACTACTCGTGGTTTAGTAGAAGAAGATATGGAAACAATTGTTGCTTTTATTGATGAAGCAATTGTAAATGCTGATAACGAAGTTGTTTTAGAAACAATTGCAGAGCAAGTTTCTTATATGATGAGTTCAAGAAGATTATTTGTAATGTAAACCACTTTGTGGTTATTAAGTATAAATGAGACTGCCTATTAAGGCGGTCTTTTTTTTATGATATTAAATGTCGTGTCTGGTCGAGCGCAGTCGAGACCTTATATAACCTCTCGACTGCGCTCGAGAAAGCATTCTTACTCATTCTCCTTAGCCCGTTCAATGATATTATCGGGTAGTGCTTTTTTAGCTTTAGCACCCATTTTCTTCAACTTTTCTACACTCGTAATCAAATTACCTTTTCCTTCAAAAAGCTTGTTCATAGCGGCGTTATAATCCGTTTTAGAAGCATCAATCTTTTTACCAACACCAATTAAATCTTTTAATAAACCTTCAAATTTATCATACAAAGCACCTGCTTGCCTAGAAATTTCTATCGCATTCCGTTGTTGCTTCTCGTTATTCCACATCGTATCAATGGTTCGTAGTGTAGCTAATAAAGTTGTTGGAGTAACAATTACAATATTTTTCTCAAAAGCTTTGTTATATAAGGTATTGTCAGAATTCAGTGCTACTGCAAAAGCGGGCTCAATTGGAATAAATAATAGCACAAAGTCTGGGGATTCAATTTTATAAATGTCTTCGTATTTTTTTGCAGATAATTGTTCAACATGACGCTTCAAAGAATTTATATGCTCTTTTAAATATTGATTTTTCTCATCTTCATTCTCAGAGTTTGCATATTGCTCATAGGCTGTTAATGAAACCTTCGCATCTACAATCATTTTTTTATTATCTGGTAAATGGATAACCACATCTGGTAAGACTCTTGACCCTTCATCATTCGTAAAGCTTTGCTGAACAAAATACTCTCTATCTTTCTCTAATCCAGACTTTTCCAATACACGCTCTAAAACCAATTCACCCCAATTACCTTGGGTTTTTGAATCACCTTTTAAGGCTTTTGTTAGGTTGATCGTTTCCTTACTCATTTGCTGATTCAACTCTTTTAGCCCTAAAATTTGCTGACGTAAAGCTGCATGATAATCGATACTTTCTTTATGAGTTTTGTCTACTTTATCTTCAAAAACCTTAATTTTTTCTTGTAATGGATTTAAGATTACTTTTAAGTTTTCTTTATTCTGTTCTGTAAACTTACTAGACTTTTCGTCTAAGATTTTATTGGCTAAATTTTCAAACTCTTTGGTAAACTTTTCTTGTAATTTTTCAACCTCTCCTTTATTTTCTTCCAACTTTAATTGCAAATTCTGTAAATCTGCATCTTGCCGAACATTAACTTTTATTAAGTCTTCTTTTTCTGATAAGACAGATTTTATATCTGCTTGTAACTCGTTAATGGTTTTTTCTGCAGTTTTTTGTGTGCTTTCTAATGATACATTTCTTTCTTTTAGCGAAGTTTTTTCTTTTTCAGATTTAAGTTTAGAAATATAAGTTCCTAAAAATAAACCTATTGAAACAAAAACAACACTAATAAGTATGTAAACTAATAATTCATTCATTCTATAAAAAATAAGTCCTTAAATTTATCACTTTAAAATCAATAATGATAAAAGCTTTTTCAAAATTTATTTTTCATACTATTTTAAGGTGGAAAATTAAAGGAGAATTCCCTCTAGAGTTAAAAAAATATGTAATTATTGCTGCACCACATACGAGTTGGCAAGATTTTCCAATAGGAATTTTAGCTAGAAATACTAGTGGAGCAAAAATTAATTTTATAGGAAAAGATTCACTTTTTAAAGGACCGTTTGGTTTTATCTTTAGATCATTAGGAGGAACTCCTGTAGATAGAAGCAAGAATAATAAGTTAGTTGATGCTATTGTTGACGTATTCAACTCTAAAGATGAATTTAGACTTGCTTTATCACCTGAGGGAACACGAAAAAAAGTGGACACTTGGAAAACAGGGTTCTATTATATTGCTAAAGGTGCCAATGTACCTATTGTTATGGCAACCCTAGATTTTGGTAATAAACAAGTCAAAATTTCTGAGCCATATACCATCACAAACGATTTAGATACTGACTTTAAATTTTTTGAAGATTTTTACAAAGGAATAAAAGGTAAAAAACCAAATCAATTTTAAAAAAAGGGTGTTTTCCCCTATAAATATATAAATCAGAAAAACTATTTTTGCAATATGGAACTAATAACTATTTTTTAGGGGATTTTAGTTATTATTCTTAAAATACGTAAAAGCGACCTTTTTAGGTCGCTTTTTTATTTGAATTTTACAGTAACTTTCTCTGCTATCCCAACAATAACTTCAGTTGCTTTAATAATAGATTCTACTGGAACATATTCATATCGACCATGAAAATTATGTCCGCCAGCAAAAATATTAGGACATGGTAATCCTTTATACGATAATTGTGAACCATCTGTTCCGCCTCTAATAGGTTTAATAAGTGGAGTAATACCCATATCATTCATTACCTCTTCAACAATATCAACAATATGCATAACAGGCACTACTTTTTCTTTCATATTATAATACTGATCCTTAATTTCTACTTCAATAAGGTCTTTTCCTAAAGAATGATTGATGTTTTTGGCAACTGTATGCATTAATTCTTTTCTTTTTTCAAACAACTCCATGTCATGATCTCTAACAATGTATTGTAACACTGTTTGTTCTACATTCCCATGAATATCGTGTAAATGAAAGAAACCTTCGTACCCAGTAGTTTCTTGTGGAATCTCTTTTTCTGGCAACATACTTGTAAATTTATTTGCGATAAGCATAGAATTTACCATTTTTCCTTTTGCATATCCAGGATGTACAATTTTACCAGTTATGGTAACTTTTGCACCAGCTGCATTAAAATTTTCATATTCTAATTCGCCAATCTGACTTCCATCCATAGTATATGCCCAGGCTGCTCCAAACTTTTCTACATCAAATAAATGGGCACCTTTTCCAACTTCTTCATCGGGTGTAAAACAAATTCTAATTTTTCCATGCTTAATTTCTGGATGCTGAATTAAATATTCCATCGCAGAAACTATTTCGGTAACTCCCGCTTTATCATCTGCTCCAAGTAGGGTAGTACCATCGGTAGTAATAATGGTCTGTCCTTTGTATTGCAATAAATCATCAAAATAACTTGACGATAAAATAATGTTCTCTTCTTTATTTAAAACAATATCACCACCATCATAATTTTCATGAATCTTTGGTTTCACATTTTTACCTGTAAAATCTGGACTTGTATCTATATGTGCCACAAAGCCAATTGTTGGTACTTCATAGTCTATATTACTTGGTAGGGTTGCCATGATGTAACAATTCTCATCTAATTCTACATCTGATAATCCAATTTCTTTTAATTCTTTTTCTAACATTTTAGCTAGATTCCATTGTTTTTCGGTACTTGGAAATGCTGGATTATTTGGATCTGATTCAGTATCTACAGTTACATAACTTATAAATCTGTTGATGATTTGTTGTTTATTCATTTTGATTCTTTTGTTTAGGTTCAAATGTAATAAAAATGCTTATTTAAGCTGAATTCTTTCTATTAAATTGATTGATTTACATAATCGTTCATTTACTAACGAATCTCCATAAACCTCTGTTTTTACATGCATAAAATTAGATGCATTAATTTTTACAAAAAGATTTGCTATTTGATATGGGAAATTTCCTTTTGTTCCTTTTGCAATATCTAAAATTGCTGGCTTATTTAATAAGGTAGTTTGCTCAAATTTTAGCAATGATAATTTATTACTTTGATGTTTTTTAAGCATTTTTTGCTTAAAAATACTGTCAAATACTATTTTTTGATTTACAAACGTAATATCTAATAAGGTTGTTTCAGTTAATTGTTTTGTAGTATCTGCAGTATAAATAGACGATTGAACATCATCATAAAACAGGTTTGTTTTCCAGTTTTTTGGAATCTCTGTTGAAAACAGTTTTTTCATATCAAAAACCGTTTCTAAATTAGTCTCACTTATATTTGAACAATTGCATGCTTTTTGCAAAGCTGTTTTGGATGTACATGATATTATTGTGAATATAAATAAAAAATATAAAAACGATCTCATATTAGTGTAGCAAAAGTTTACCAATTTTTTCATGCCCCGATAACCAAGCGGTATTTTTATCTACAAATTGAATGGTATAATAACCTTCTTTAGAAACTTCTTTCCAGGTAAATCCGCCATCACTAGAAAATGATACACCTGTTTTTCCAACAGCAAAAACTTCTTTTCCATTTGTATTTGGCACATATTGCACACAACTTTTGTAGGCTGGATTCTGTCCATCAGCAACTAGCTTCCAAGTTTTTCCACCATCATTAGTAACTGCTTTATTGGCTTTATTTTCAGTGGGTTTTGTATAATCACCACCAATAGCAATTCCATTTTTCTCATCAGCAAAATCAATAGAAAAAATACCGGTAGCTGCAGCTCCTTGAATTATAGGTGTATTATAAATTGTCCATGTGTGCCCTTTATCTGTTGATTTTAAAATTCTTGACTTTTTTCCTCCTGAAGCAATCCAAACTGTATTTTTAATAATCTTAATATTAGTATTACTGGCTGCAAAAAAGGCTTCTCCTACTTCAAATTTTGGTAACTTATCACATGATATTTTATTCCAAGTAGTTCCTCCATCAGACGTTAAAATTATAGACGGACAGTCTTCTGTTGGATCTCCAACAGCAATTCCATGTTTTCCATCCTCAAAGAATTTTAACGAATCATAAAATACTTTTTCGTGTTCTTCTTTGTAAACCAGATATAAACCATTTTGATTATACTTATATAATAATGCTGGGTTTGCTACTGATAAGGCGAAAAAATGGTTGCCATTACTGTCTAAACTTCTATAATTAGGAATTAGACTATCATATTTAAAATTATAGGATATAAAATTTTCACCATTTTTTGTATATCCTAAATCTCCATTGGCTGCAGCATAATAAACCTCATCGTCACTTATAGCTTTAATTGCACGTATATTTAAGCTATCCATTGTAAACTTTTGGAGGGTTATTTTATCTAAATTTCTAGGTTGATATTCTTCTTTGCAAGAAAAAAAAAGAAAGACGACTAGTATTAAAAGCGAATATCGATTCATTTTTGATATTTTTGTGCAACTAAAATAGGTAAAACATTCATTAATAGTGAAAAAAGCATTGGTAATTTCTGGAGGTGGGAGTAAAGGAGCATTTGCAGGTGGTGTAGTGCAATACCTTATGAAAACTAAGGAAAAGGAGTACGATTTATTTTTAGGTACTTCTACGGGTAGTTTAATGGTTTCTCATTTGGCACTTGGTATGGTTAAAGAGTTAAAAAAACTCTATACTTCTGTAAATCAAAAAACTATATTTAGTAATAGTCCGTTTAAAGTAAAAAATGTACATGGAACAAAAGTGATATCTATAAGGCATTTAAATACTTTTTGGAATTTTTTAAATGGTAGAAAAACCTTTGGTGAAAGTAAAAACTTACGAAAACTGATAAAGAACAACGTTACCAAAGAAATGTATGAAGAGATTAGAAAAAATAACAAAGATGTTGTGGTTACAGTTTCTAATCTAACTGCCAATATGATTGAATATAAGTCGATAATGGATTGTTCTTATGATGATTTTTGTGATTGGATTTGGGGATCATGTAATTATGTTCCATTTATGAGTTTATTAGAAAAAAATGGTCAACAGTATGCAGATGGTGGTTTTGGAGCTTTGGTACCAATTAGAGAAGCGATTGCAAGAGGAGCCACAGAAATTGATGCAATTATTTTAGAAACAGAAGTTGTACAAACCAATAGAATTCCTTCTAAAAATCCGTTTTCTTTAATGTTAGATGTGTTCGATTTTATGCTAGAACATGTGGAAAGACATAATATTACTATTGGTAAACTATCTGCAAAACACAAAAATGTAAAACTCAATTTATACTATACACCAACTGTATTAACTACTAATTCTTTAGTTTTTGATAAAGTTTTAATGAAGAAATGGTGGAAACTTGGTTATAAACATGCAAAAAAACGAGATGATGAATCTATGAGTGAGTTTAGACCAGAAATGATTGAAAATAAAGAAATAGAGGAGGGATTAAAGAATTCTTAATCTTGATTATTTTTTAGCTCATCTACAACAAACAATAGCTTTTTTTCTTTTAATTTTTTGTTTTTTCTTATACCGATATGAAAAGGTATCGATGCTCCTAAATATATTGCAGAACCTAGATAAGAAACATCTGAAAAAAGATCAGATATGCCATTATCTCTTGTATCAAACGCAATTCCTTGGATAAGTAATATTGCACTTGCTCCTGTAAATATACATGCCCAAGTTTTATTTTGGCGTCTTTTTTTATCATAAAAAAGAACATTCTCTAGATTTAAATTAACAAAATTATTATTGAATTTATAGTCATTAAAAATAGTATCAAAAGATTTTAATCTATTCAATTCCTTTTTAGAAAAGCCATTTAATTCATTTTCCTGACTATTTATATGCAGCGAAAAAAATAATATTAAGCTTATTGCAATGCTATATTTAGTTATTTTATTCAAAATCAAACTCAACATACATATTATTACCCATTGGACTTTCTTGTTTTGAATTTGAGATTTCATCAAAAGAAATTGTATTGATACTATAATTACTAATTCTAGCATTCGGAGAACCTGTAGTTATATATTTTAAAGCCCTTGCTAATAAAGGATCAGATCTTTCTCCTAAAACACCTAAATTACTAATATCTTCTCCTAACAATGCCTCAGGCACGAATCCATTCGGTTCATTTTCTCCTTTTTTATTCTGAATTTCTAACACAATTGGTTGCATTGCCCATCTATGCGAAGGATTTAAATTAGCGCCATCTTTACGTAGATTATCAGAATCATATAAAGTAATTGATCCTACATGTTTTCCATAGGTTTTTGTGCCAATAAGCTTAACATTTATGTAAGCTTTTAACCCGTTAATTACTAATTCTGAAGCAGAGGCTGAGCTTCCAGAAACAATAAAATAAACATTTGTTAATCCCAAACTATTAATAGGTTGATTATCAATAGTACTAGGGAATTTATTTAAAAATTGATCTGCATCATTTGCATCTAATACTTTTTGATTCCAAATTTGCTTAGAAAATAATTCTCCTCCATATTGACCTGTAATCATAGCACCTAAACGTGTAGCTGTTCTTACTGAACCACCACCATTATAACGTAAATCTACTATTAAATCTGTAACTCCCTGCGATTTGAAATTAGCAAATGCTGCATTTAATTGCGTATCAAAAGAACTTGCAAATTGATTATATAATAAATATCCTACCTTTTTAGAACCTTCTTGTAATACTTTTGTAATAGCTATTGGATTTTCTTGTAACTCAGTTTTATTTAAAGTAAAAGAAGTGCCATTGGCACTTGGGTTTCCATTATTATAATCTGCTAAACCGATAGTTAAGGAAGTATTATCTCCAAATAATAAATCTCTTAAATTAGATTCTGTAATTTGTGTACCGTCTACAGTACTAAATAGCATTCCTCTAGTAACATTATTAGTTTCTGCATTAGAATTTGGAATTACATAACGCACATACCCAAAAACATTGGTCCTAAGGTCTTTATATCGAACTAAACTAAACTCCATACCCGTACTAGTATTTATTCCTTGAAAAGAGTTTTCTAATGTAACATAATCTTTTTCAATCCAAGAAAACCGGTCAGTTACTCCTTTTTGATATAAAAGACTTTCAAATGCACCTTGGTGAGTTGAGTAGTTTCTAAAATGAAGATATAAATCACTATAAGTTGAAAAACGCTTATCATTTAAAGTAGGTACGTCTTCTTGCCATAAATAATATGTTCTCATTCCATCCCAAATAAACTCATTTATTTTATCTTGTTCTGTTGCATTTGTTTGGGAAAGTTCATTTTTATTACATGATGTAAGTAATATTAAAAATAAAACGATAACTAGATTAATTTTTTTCATTTAATTGGTATTTGGTAAATCCTGTGTTATAAAAACACCGGTATCAGTAACTCTTTGTGAATCTATTGAGTGATACAGAAATTCAAAATTATTAGGATTGCATGTCATTGTGTTTATTCCTCCAGTGGTTACATATTCTAATACTCTATTTAGAATAGGGTCCGACACTTCTCCTAAAACCCCTAAGTTAAGAATATCTTCATTTGTACACAAGGTAAAATTAGGTGTAATTCCTGTGGCAAAGGTTTCATCATTTTTATTCAAAAATCGTAACACTTTAGGTTGTAAAGCATACATATGATTCGTGTTTTTTCCAATAGAATCGTAATCTATAGAATTGTATAATGTAATAGCACCTGTATTATTTCCTGTAGTTTGATTTCCTACCACATGAACTTCTATATAAGGTTTTAGACTATTTATTAATAATTCAATTGAAGATGAACCTGTATAATTAGAGCCATTAAGGATGATATATACTTTTGTTAGGTTTAGACTATTTATAGCTGTTTGTGAGTCAATATTCTTTGGAAATTTAACTAATAATGAATCAGGTTGATTTAATTCAAACCACGGTTGTGCCTTTGTATTCCATTGTCTTTTAAGAAGTGTTTCTTCATCAAACTGTCCCGTAATCATACTGGCTAATTCTGTGACTGTTTTTTCAAAACTACCGCCTCCAATATTATATCTCAAATCAAGAATCAATTCGTTAACTGATTCATTTTTAAAAGAAAAGAATGCGTTATTTAAATCGTTAATATACCTTGAGGAAAAGTCGTTATTATATAATAAATACCCAACATTCGTACTATTATGATTGATAGTTTTTCGAGAAAAAACAGGTACATGCGTATAGTTTCTTTTTATTAAGTTTGCCTTTTTACCATTCGGAATAATTGAGTCTCCATCAAAATCAGCGAATAATAGTTTTATTGTATCTGTGGTATTTATTAATAAATCTTGATAGTTTTCCTTAGTTAATTGAATAGTATCTGTAACGTTATCTATTCCGTAAAAAAAATCTCCTCTTGTAATGTTTTTAGAAGTAGCATTAGAATTAGGTAGTATGTGAGAAACATAGCCAATTACATTATTAATAGTATCTGGTTCTTCTAAAATACCAAACTCCATCCCCGTTGTAAAAGAAGTTCTATCCGTAATCTGATTAATCATATTAAAATCACTAATAATCTTAGAAGCAGTATCCGATGATTTTAATAAACTAGCAAATAAATTCTCTGGAGTTGAAAAATTTTGAAGATAATTTTCTAGTTGTAAATCAGAATTAAATCGTCGGTCAGATAAATCTTGTATTTCGTCTTGATATAAATAATATGCGTTTAAGCCTTTCCAAGCAAAATCATGTACTTCTAAGTTTTGTGGTATTATGTACAGCTTCTCGCATTGATACATAAATATCATTAAAGTTAAAAGAATGACTATTTTTAAACGTTTTATCATTGTATAATATTCAGATTAGGAGTATTAATTAAACGCAATTTAAGTAAATCTAGTATTATTTTAGACCTAGATGTAACAAAATAGTTTATGTGTCGTCGTAAAGATGTAGAACCAAATATAAATAAGTAGTTTTACAAAGAAAGTAAACAGAACAAATGAACCAATCGGACTTTTTAAAAGTTGTTTTACCGTTTAAGGACAAAGTATTCAGATTAGCAAAAAGATTGCTTGTATCTACTGAAGAAGCTGAAGATGCTACGCAAGAATTGTTTTTTAAATTGTGGAATAAAAAAGAAAAAATAGGGGATTATAAGAATGTAGAAGCGTTTGCAATGACGATGACAAAAAACTATTGTTTTGATAGATTAAAGTCTAAACAAGCGAGTAATTTAACATTGGTTCATAGTAATTATAAAGAAAAGGAAACGTCTCTGGATAAAAAGTTAGAATATCAAGATAGTGTTAACCAAGTGCACAGATTGATTGAAAACTTACCAGAACAACAAAAGATTATTATTCAATTAAGAGATGTTGAAGAATATGATTTTGATGAAATAGCAAAAATGGTGGATATGAAGCCTACAGCAATTAGAGTAGCATTATCTAGAGCCAGAAAAACAATACGAGAAGAATTAATTAAAAAGCACAACTATGGAGTTAGCTAACATAGAAAAATTAGTAAAAAAATACCTAAACGCAGAAACTACTTTGCAAGAAGAAGCAACCTTAAGAAACTATTTCTTATCAAACAATGTTGCTCCACATCTAGAAGAGTATACTATGCTATTTAGTTATTTTCAAAGCAATAAAGACGAAACCTTTACAAAAACCATTGAGTTAGAATCTAAGAAATCTAAAAGAAAGAACTTTAAATGGTTATCTGTAGCAGCGTCAGTAGTCTTATTATTAAGTGTGTATGTTGGTAACGCACAATACAAAGAATATCAACAAAGAAAGACTTTTGCAGAAGTACAAAAAGCATTAAAAATGCTCTCTGTAAATCTTAAAAAAGGTGATAAAGCAGTAGCTAGCTTATACACTTATGAAAACACAGTACATAAAATATTTAAAACCAAGTAAAATTAATAATAGAAGTAAACAAAATAAGAAATCATGAAAAAAATAATCCTATTAATAGCGTTTGTGGCAGCGCCAATCTTAAGCCAAGGTCAATCTTTATTTGACAAATTAGAAGACATGGATGGTGTAACATCTGTAGTAGTAACAAAAGATGCTTTTGAAATTTTATCAAAATTTAATCCTGATAACTTAAAAGGTAATGATGCTATGGAGGTTTTCAGTATGATAAATGAACTTAAGGAATTAAAAGTCTTTACAACTGATGATAATGCTATCGCAAACACCATGGAAGGCATGGTGAAATCTGCTGTAAAAAGATCTAAACTTACCGAATTAATGCGTGTAAAAGAAGACGATTCTAGAGTTAAGATTTATGTCAAATCAGGAAAAAACAAAGATTATGTTAGCGAAGTATTAATGTTTGTAAGAGGTATTAATAAAAAGACAAAAGAAAATGTTGATTCTGTAATTGTTTCTTTAACAGGTACCATAGATATTAATAAAATCTCTAAACTAGCTGACACATACACTAAAAAGAATGGTGTTAAGGTAAAAGTTAATAGAGACTAAACAAAAAACACATGAAAAAAATAACAACCATACTATCTATATTATTTGTAGCTGTCTTGCTTACATCGTGTAAGAATGATACATCATTACAGCAATATTTAGTAGATAGTCAAGATAAGACAGGTTTTATAACCGTTGATGTTCCTACAAGTTTTTTACAACTTCGGTCTAATGATGTTTCAGATGATGTAAAAGAAACACTAAAAAGTATTCGTAAAATAAACCTAGTTGCATTACCAATTAAAGGAAATGAAGCTGCTTTTGAAACAGAAAAAGCAACATTAAACAAGTTATTTAAAGGTAACAGCGATTACAAAAGCCTTATGAGTATGAAATCTAAAGGCATAAAAGTAAATCTTTATTATACTGGAGATTCAGATTCTATAGATGAAGTTATTGCTTACGGACATGGAAAAGATGCTGGAGTAGGAGTAGCAAGATTATTAGGAGAAAACATGAATCCTGGTAAGATCATCGAAATGATGAAAAACATTAAAGTAGATGCAGACAATGTTGGTCTAAAACAATTCAGCGCTATTTTTAAAGGGAAATAAATAAAACCCCACCAAATATATTAAAAGCCATAACTAATTAAAGTTATGGCTTTTTCTTTTTAACTGCGTATTAACAACTCTAATACTATTATTTAGTACTTTTGAAACTTTCCTAAGAATAGATGTATGAAGTTTCTAAAACAAATGCTCCCCTTAATATTTATTGTATCCTTTTTAACTGTTTTTTCTCAAAGCAATCAACAATATAGAGCAGAAAGAGAGAAAGTTCATAATTTGATACATACAAAATTAAAAGTCGATTTTAATTTTAAAGAGAAGCAATTAAACGGAGAAGAATGGGTAACTGCCGCCCCTCACTTTTATGCAACCAATAAAATTGTTTTAGATGCAAAAACGATGATTATTCATAAAGTGCAACTAAATAATATTGATTTAGATTATCATTATGATGACGCAAAAATTGCCATAGAATTACCAAAAGAATATAAAAGAAACGAAGAATTCACTTTATATATTAAATACACAGCAAGGCCAGAAAAAGTGAAGCAAAAAGGAAGTGCAGCAATAAGCGATGCTAAAGGGTTGTATTTTATTAACGCTGACGGAATCGATAAAAATAAACCAACTCAGATTTGGACTCAAGGAGAAACAGAAGCAAGTTCATGCTGGTTTCCAACGATTGATGCACCAAATCAAAAAACGACACAAGAAATTTACATTACAGTTCCAGATAAGTATAAAACTTTATCAAACGGAGCCTTGGTAAATCAGGCTAAAAAAGGAACTAACAGAACCGATTATTGGAAACTAGATCAAAAACACGCACCCTATCTGTTCTTTATGGGAGTTGGTGAGTACGAAGTTATTAAAGACTCGTATAAAAATATTCCTGTAGAATATTATGTAGAAAAAGAATATGCTACAGATGCAAAAGCAATTTTTGGAGACACTCCAGCTATGATTGGCTTTTTTGCTGATAAATTAGGAATTGAATATCCATGGAATAAATACAGTCAGATTGTAGCAAGAGATTATGTTTCTGGTGCTATGGAAAATACTACCGCTGTTATTCATGGAGAACAAGCTTATCAAAAACCAGGACAATTAATTGATGAAAATAAGCAAGAAGATACCATTGCACATGAAGTTTTTCATCATTGGTTTGGAAACCTAGTCACTATAGAAAGTTGGGCTAACCTTAGCTTAAACGAATCTTTTGCAAATTATAGTGAGTATTTATGGAGAGAATATAAATATGGGAAAGAAGACGCAGATGCTCATTTATTTGAAGCGATAAAAGGATATAAAGACGGTCAGAATTTTGAAAAAAATCTAGTGAGATTCGATTATGCCGATAAAGAAGATATGTTTGATGCGGTAAGCTATAACAAAGGCGGTGCAATCTTACATATGCTACGTACATATCTTGGAGATACTGCTTTTTATGAAGGCTTAAATATGTACTTAACAGAAAATAAATACAAGGCAGCAGAAGCACATCAATTACGTTTGGTTTTTGAAAAACTAACAGGGAAAGATTTAAATTGGTTTTTTAATCAATGGTTTTTTGGAAGCGGACATCCGCAACTAGAAATTTCTTACGATTATAATACCTTAGAAAATACGGTAACTGTTAATGTATATCAATTACAAGCAGACGAGTTTAAATTTCCGCTAGCTATTGATATTTTTGAAGGCGAAAAATCCACAAGACATCATGTATTTGTAAACGATAAAGATGCTTCTTTTAAATTACCATATACAAAACAACCTAGTTTAATACAGGTAAATGCTGATGGTGTTTTGTTATGTGAAGTGAATGAAAATAAAGTATTGAGCGATTATATTTTTCAGCTTAAGTATGCAAAAAACTATATGCATAGGAGGGAAGCCTTACTAGAAGTATCAAACAAACAAGACGAAAAAGTTGCGTTTAATGCAATTGCAAACGCAATGAGTGACCCTTTTTATAAAATTAGAATCTTAGCTCTAGAAAATATCAACCTTATTAATAAGCATTCAAAAAAAGGAGTGATTACTAAGATTATGCAGATTGCAAATACCGATAAAAAGACAATGGTTCAAGCAGCAGCAGTAGAAACATTAGGAAAATTAACTGATCCTGAATTAATACCAGTTTTTAGAAAAGCATTAAATAGCGAATCGTATTCTGTTTTAGGAAAAGGGTTGGTTAGCATGTATTATGTAAACAAACAATTAGCAATTACAAAATCTAAATCGTTGCCAGATGAGGTAAGAAAAATTATTGCTACTCCATTAACAAAGATATTTATCGAAGAAAACGATACCGAAGAATTACCATTTATTGCTAAAAATGTTCTTTCTGGTATGTTTATTCAAGGTGATGATAGAACAAAATTAATATATCAAAAAGCATTTAAATTAATTTCTGAAAGTAACAACACCGAAGCCATTAAAAACTTAACAGATGATATGGTTGTTAAAGGAAATCAGTTTAAACAGTTCAATTTTGATAAAGTTGTTATTAACTTAATGCGTAAAATGGTTCGATCTCAAAAAGTTAAAAATCATCCACAAAGAGACAGAAATACTGAGATTATTAAAACAGCAATGGCAAAATTATTGTAATATTCCTTTATAATCCTTTGTGAATTCTACCGCATTTATGCTTTTTCCTTTTTGAATTATTAGTTGCAATTCTACTAAGCCTAGAACCAGAAGTTGTATTAATGTTACTTATTACATAATTCCTAAAATCAACAATCTCTGAATGGTTATACATCGAGTTGATTTTTTTGTTAGCTATAGATGTATTTGATGATTTAGGTTGTTTAATAAATTCTGTTATTACTTCTGCAATATCTTCACCAGGATTCGTAGCTGCATATTCAGTGACAAACCTATCAGGATATTTTTGGTAAAGTTGCTCTTTTGATAATTCTTCTCTATCTTTTTTAATATCACCCCAGTAATTTACATAAAGCTCATACAAATAAGAATTCCCTTTTACGCAACCAGAATAAGACCCAATTGTTTTACAATCATCACTAGTTTTATTTTCGTCAACCTGATCTTTCTTTAACGTAATAATATGTGCAACTTCATGAAGTACAATATGAATTAAATCTCCATCTCCATCAATATCTTCTATTGCAATTCCTAATGTCCATTTTGATAAATCATTATCAATATCAGTAACAAATCCACCAATTTGTTCAGCCTCTCCATTAAAAACCAAAAACTCTTTAATCATAGATAAATATTTTGTTGGAGTAACTTTTTTGATGAAATTCCAGACTTGATCATGTTTTTTTATATTCTTTTGTAAGGCTAGATTCGTACCAGAAACAGCATAATCTATCTTTTTTTCAATTTCAGTTCCATTAACGGTATATAATGTAATAGCACCTTTTACAAGTGAAGCTGAAATATCCTCACTATCATTGGTACTATCTACTTCTATAGAATTTATCATCTCTGTATCACTTATAATACTATCCTCTTTACTACAAGAAGAGTTGATTAGAAATATGATGGCAAAAATTACTTTCGTTATGTTATTTAAGCTTTTCATTTTATGGGTGTTTTATCGGGTATATATCAATAAAACAAGTGAAAAGCTATTTACCCTACCTACATAAAAAATATTTATAAGAGGTTCAAATGAATTTATTTTAAAAAAAACATTCTTTTTTTTTCATATTCATAAAAATGAATGAAATTTTAAATAAAAAACACCTTTTCTTATTGCTATTCTAAATTACTTTATAGATTTGTTGTGTTAAATAGTAAGAAATACAACAAGAAATTTTTATTCTTTTGAAACAAAACAATAAAATATCATCATTTAAAAGTCAAGTTATTCTGAGCAATAACCGTCTTTCTACACGCCGTATTTCTCCCGTTCGTCGCCCGTAAGGGTACACATTTATTTATAGAACTTAGGTGAGTCCGGTTCTACTTTCAAACAGAACATTACATAAACACAAATTAAAAAAACAAATACAATGGAAATTGTAATTGCTAATAAATCACATAGTCATTACGCTACAGTAATTTGCGAAACCATCGAAGACGCTGCACAAGTTAGAGGTACCGGAATTGCAAAAAGAAAACCAGCATATATCATTTCTAAAATGGAAAAAGGAAATGCTGTAATAGCTTTAGATGGTGATAAATTTGCAGGCTTTTGCTATATAGAATCTTGGGATCATGGAAAGTTTGTTGCAAACTCTGGCTTAATTGTACATCCTAATTATAGAGGAAAAGGATTAGCAACAAAAATTAAGAAAGTTGTTTTCGAACATTCTAGAACAAAATTTCCTGAAGCTAAAGTTTTTAGTATTACCACAGGATTAGCAGTAATGAAACTGAATAGCGATTTAGGTTACAAACCTGTTACTTTTTCTGAATTAACTTCAGATCAATCTTTTTGGAAAGGTTGCCAAACTTGTAAAAACTATGATGTTTTAACAAGAACAGAACAAAAAATGTGTTTGTGTACAGGAATGTTGTTTGATCCAAAGAAACAACAAGAACAAAAAGAAACTAAAAAGATAAAGGGTAAAGTTTTTACAAGACTTAAAAGCATTAAGCAAACTTTATTCTTAAAAAAAGATAAAAAATGAAAAAATTAGTTATTGCCTATAGTGGAGGTTTAGACACGTCTTATTGTGCTGTTAGTTTATCAAAAGCAGGTTATGATGTTCATGCTGTTAGTGTAAATACTGGTGGATTTACAAAGGATGAAATCACTAAAATTGAAGCAAATGCTTATAAAATGGGAGTTGCTACCTATAAAAATATCGATGCTGTTGCTACTTTTTATCAAAAAGTAGTAAAGTATTTAATTTTTGGAAATGTATTAAAAAACAATACCTATCCGCTTTCTGTAAGTGCAGAAAGAATCATCCAAGCCATAGAAATTATTGAATATGCAAAAAGTATTGATGCTAAATATATTGCTCATGGAAGTACTGGCGCTGGTAATGATCAAGTAAGGTTTGACATGATTTTTCAAACATTAGCTCCAGAAATAGAAATTATTACGCCAATTAGAGATCAAAAATTATCTAGACAAGAAGAAATTGATTATCTGATGAGTAACGGAATCGATATGAATTGGAACAAAGCTAAGTATTCTGTAAACAAAGGTTTATGGGGAACAAGCGTTGGTGGTGAAGAAACATTAACTTCAGAAAAACCATTGCCAGAAGCTGCATATCCTTCTCAAGTAGAAAAAAGTGAAGAAGAAAAAGTAAAATTGACTTTCAAAAAAGGTGAATTATCAGCTGTTAACGGAATTGAAGGTTCAGCAGAAAAGAACATTGAAGATTTAAATAATATCGCATCTAAATACGGAATAGGTAGAGATATTCATGTTGGTGATACCATTGTTGGAATAAAAGGAAGAGTTGGTTTTGAGGCTGCTGCTGCGTTAATTACAATAAAAGCCCATCATTTATTAGAAAAGCATACGCTTACAAAATGGCAAATGCAACATAAAGAATATCTGTCTAGTTTTTACGGAATGCATTTGCATGAAGGTCAGTATTTAGATCCAGTAATGAGAGATATGGAAGCGTTTTTAGAAAATAGTCAAACCAATGTTTCGGGTGATGTTTTTGTGAGCTTAAAACCTTATCATTTTACAGTAGATGGAATTAGTTCAGAACACGATTTAATGAATGATAAATTCGGTTCTTACGGAGAAATGAACAAAGGTTGGACTGCTGATGAAGCAAAAGGATTTATTAAAATTCTTGGAAATCAAAATAGAATTTATCAACAAGTAAATAATTAAAAAATGTTACAGATAGGAATTATTGGTGGCGCAGGTTATACAGCTGGAGAATTGATTAGATTAGTCTTAAATCATCCAAAGGCTTCCATAAACTTTGTATATAGTACATCGAATGCAGGTAATAAGCTAAGTGATGTTCATCAAGATTTGGTAGGTTCTATAGAGTTAAAATTCACCAATACTATAAATACAGACATAGATGTCTTGTTTTTATGTTTAGGTCATGGAAATTCAACAGCATTTTTAGAAAAAAATAAATTTTCGGAAAGTACTAAAATTATCGATTTAAGTAATGATTTTAGATTAACTGTCGATGCGGTTTTTGAAGGAAAAGAATTTATTTATGGGCTACCAGAATTACAAAAAGAGAAGATAAAAAATGCTACTTATGTTGCAAATCCAGGTTGTTTTGCAACAGCTTTACAATTGGCAATTTTACCTTTAGCAGCAAAAAGCGTATTAAATAACGATGTTCATATAAATGCCGTTACTGGTGCAACAGGTGCAGGAACTTCCTTATCTAAAGCTACACATTTTACTTGGAGAGATAATAATTTTTCTTACTATAAACCTTTTATACATCAGCATTTAGGGGAAATTAATCAAACAGTAAATCAATTACAAGAAAGTTTTAATTCTGACATCAATTTTATGCCGAATAGAGGAAATTTCTCAAGAGGAATTTTTGCAACTGTGTACACAAAATTTGATGGTTCTTTAGAGGAAGCTAAAGATATCTACAATGAATTCTATAAAGATTCAAAATTTACTTTTGTTTCCGACAACGATGTTCATTTAAAACAAGTTGTAAACACTAATAAATGCTTGTTGCATTTACACAAACACAACGATAAATTACTAATAACAAGTACCATAGATAATCTTTTAAAAGGAGCTTCTGGACAAGCAATTCATAATATGAATTTAATGTTCGGTTTAGAAGAAACCTTAGGGTTAAATCTTAAAGCTACTTATTTTTAAAATAAACGATATGAAAATAGCCATAATAGGAACAGGAAACTTAGGAAGTTCAATTGCAAAGGGGTTGATTAAAAATAAATCATTTACCTCATTGTATTTAAGTGATAGAAATACAAAAGCGGTAAAAGCCTTTGAAAGCGTTGAAAATGTTTTTTTAACAAATGATAATGAGCAAGCTGTTGAAAATTCAGATATCGTGCTTTTTGCACTTCAACCTAAACATATTGATGCTGTTTTAGAAAGTGTAAAACCAAAGATTACAGAGAAACATATTATTATGTCTGTAGCTGCAGGAGTAGACACAGTAAGGATTGAATCTATTTTAGGTGATGATAAAAAAATCATTAGAATTATGCCTAATACAGCTATTTCTATAGGTAAATCAATGACCTGTATTGCTGCAAATAAAGCTGGACAAAATGAGGTGCCATTGGCTCAAGAGATATTCAATCAATTAGGAACTACCATGATTATTCCAGAAGATTTAGTACAAGCTGCTACAGTAATTTGTGCAAGTGGAATCGCTTTTTGGATGCGTTTAGTTCGTGCAACAACACAAGGTGCTATTCAGTTAGGGTTTGAAGCAGAGCAAGCACATGAATTAGCGGTACAAACGTGTTTTGGGTCAGCTAGTTTATTAATTGAATCTGGAAGACATCCAGAGCAAGAAATTGATAGAGTAACCACACCAAGTGGATGTACTATAGAAGGGTTAAATGAAATGGAGCATCAAGGTTTAAGTTCTGCTTTAATTCAAGGAATTGTAGCATCTTTTGAAAAAATCAACCAATTAAAAAAGAATTAAAATGTCATTATTTAACGTATATCCATTATATGATGTAACTCCTGTTTCTGCCAAGGATGTTTATGTATATGATGAAAATAATACTCAATATTTAGATTTATACGGAGGTCATGCTGTAATTTCTATTGGTCATGCGCATCCAACTTATGTAGAAGCAATTACTAATCAAGTAGAAAAATTAGGGTTTTATTCGAATGCAATTCAGAATCCGTTACAAAAGCAATTAGCGGATAAATTAGAATCACTTTCTGGATGTAAAGAGTATCAACTTTTTTTATGTAATTCTGGTGCAGAAGCGAATGAAAATGCATTAAAATTAGCCTCTTTTAAAACAGGTAAACCTAGAGTTGTTGCATTCAAAAACGGATTTCACGGTAGAACTTCAGCAGCGGTTGCGGCTACAGATAATAAAAGTATTATTGCGCCGATTAATGCGCAACAACAAGTAACTATTTTAGAATTAAATGACCTTGAAGGTGTAAAAAGAGAAGTAGAAAAAGGCGATGTATGTGCTGTAATTATTGAATTTATTCAAGGTGTTGGAGGTTTAGATGAAGCTACTGCAGAATTTTACGAAGAAGTGGATGTTATTTGTAAAGCAAATAATACATTTTTTATTGCTGATGAAGTGCAGTCTGGTTATGGACGTTCTGGAAAATTCTTTGCTTATCAACATTATAATGTAACTCCAGAAATAGTATCTATTGCGAAAGGAATGGGAAATGGTTTTCCTATTGGAGGAATTTTAATTCACCCAAGTATAAAAGCTAAATTTGGAATGTTAGGAACCACTTTTGGCGGAAATCATTTGGCTTGTGCAGCAGGTTTATCAGTTATAAAAACTATTGAAGATGAATTATTAATTGATAATGTTAACACCATTTCGGAGTATTTCATTAAAAAAGCAAACACAATTCCTCAAATAAAAAATATTAAAGGAAAAGGGTTGATGCTTGGATTAGAATTTAATTTTGAAGTAGGTGATTTACGTAAAAAATTAATTTATGACTATCATATTTTTACAGGCGGTGCAATGAATAAGAAATTATTAAGAATTCTACCGCCATTAACAGTTAAGAAAGAACATATCAATCAATTTTTTGAAGCTCTAAAAGACGCTTTAAATAAATAGAAAATTACAGAATGAATACGCTTTTATCCATAGAAACTAAAAATAACGTATTACTTACCATGGCTGCGTTGTTAGATCAAGAACGAGCATCCATCATTAACATCAATAAAAAAGATTTAGAAGCTTATAAAGGTGGAGACATTTCTATGTTTGATCGTTTAAAAGTAAATGATGCTAAAGTTGATGAAATGATTGCTGCTGCAATACATTTGGCTTCACAAGAAGATCCAGTTGGTGTAGAACGTTTTAGTTTTAAGCATGATAATGGAATGCAAGTGTATAATAAAACGGCTTCTTTTGGATCGGTTTTAATTATTTATGAATCTAGACCAGATGTTACTGTTGAAGCAGCAGGAATTGCCTTTAAATCAGGAAATAAGATCTTATTAAAAGGTGGTAAAGAATCGTTACAATCTAATTTGAAAATTGTGGAATTGTGGCATCAAGCATTAATACAACACAATGCAACAACGGATTGGGTAGAATACTTAAAATTCAATAGAACAGAAACGCAATCATTTTTAGAAAAACCGACACAAAAAGTAGATTTAATTGTACCAAGAGGTGGAGAACGTTTAATTGCTTTTGTAAAACAACACGCTACTTGTCCAGTAATAATTAGTGGTAGAGGAAATAACTTTGTGTATGTTGATGAAGAAGCTGATCTAGACATTGCAATTGATGTTATTTTAAACGGGAAATCAAAAATATCTGCTTGTAATGCAGTTGATAAAGTGCTAATTGATGAAAATTTACCGAATAAAAAGAATTTTATTGCTTCATTAATTTCGAAATTACAAGAATCAAAAATTAATGTTATTGGAGATTCAACGATTGCTCAGGAAAATAAACTTGAGGTAATTCAATCAGACGATGTTTGGTTTGAAGAATTTTTAGATTATAAAATAGTCATTGGAGAAATTGCATCTAATGAAGCTAGTATTGCTAAAATCAATAAATATTCTGGTGGACATTCTGCAGCTATCATCACCAGAAACATAGAAAAAGCAAAACTTTTTATGGAAAATGTAGATACGGCAGCAGTGTATCATAATGCATCTACACGTTTTACAGATGGTGGGCAATTGGGTTTAGGAGGAGAATTAGCAATAAGTACAGATAAATTACATCAACGTGGACCTATTGGGTTACAGCATTTAGTAACCAATAAATGGTATGTACATGGAAATGGACAAACAAGATAGTATGCTAAAAAAGAAACGAATTTTACTAAAAATAGGCTCTAATACGCTTACAAAAGAAACTGATAATATTTCTAGAGGAAAAATAGAAGATATAGCAAATCAGATTGCTAAACTTAAAGATACATGTGAGTTTATAATTGTAAGTTCGGGTGCTATTGCAGTTGCAAAACAATTTGTAAAACTAGAAAGTAAACAGTCAGCAATATTTGTAAAACAAGCGTTAGCATCAATCGGTCAACCACATTTAATCAGAATATATCAAGAAATATTTAGAGAATATGGCTTATTAAGTTCTCAATGTCTTTTGTCTTATTCAGATTTTGAAAAGGAAGAAAGTAAGACCAATATTGTTAATACCATCAATGTTTTGGTAAACAATAGTTATATTCCAATTATCAATGAGAATGATACGGTTGCTACTGATGAAATTAAATTTGGTGACAATGATAAACTAGCAGCATTAACAGCTTCTTTATTAAATGTAGATTTATTGATAATAGCAACAAATACCAATGGTATTTACACAAAAGATTCTATAAATTCTAGCTCTCCTAAAACTATAGAAAATGTCACCAACATTGATAGTTTAAAACATGAAATAGTAAACTCAAAATCATCTCATGGAAGTGGTGGAATGGAATCTAAAATAGAATCTGCTTTATTAGCAAAAAAAGCAAACATAGAAACATGGATTGTAAATGGTTTAGAAGATAATTTTATCACGAAAGCTTTTGATAATAAAGTTCAGTTTACAAAAATAAAATAGATAGAAGATGAAGAATTATACATCCATAAACGACATAGATAATATCAATTCTTGGATTGATGAAGCCAAAGAAATTAAAGCAAATCCTTTAGTAAATAAAGAGTTGGGGAAAGACAAAACATTAGGTTTATTATTCTTTAATTCGAGTTTACGTACACGTTTAAGTACTCAAAAAGCTGCTTTAAATTTAGGTATGGATCCTATTGTAATGAACGTTTCTGGTGATGCTTGGGGAATCGAATTTGGAGATGGAACTGTTATGAATGGTAACACTGCAGAGCATATAAAAGAGGCTGCTGCTGTAGTTTCTCAATATTGTGATGTTATTGCTGTAAGAGCTTTTCCTAGTTTAACAGACAAGGAAAAAGACGAATCAGAACACGTTTTAAATTCTTTTATAGAATTTGCTTCTGTACCAATTGTTAGTATGGAAAGTGCTACAGGTCATCCTTTACAAGGTTTAACTGATGCAATTACCATAGCAGAAAGCACAACCAAAAAGAGACCAAAAGTTGTCTTAAGTTGGGCACCTCACATTAAAGCATTACCACATGCAGTTGGTAATAGTTTTGTGCAAGCGATGCAAAAAATGGATGTTGATTTTGTAATTGCAAATCCTGAAGGATATGATTTAAATCCAGCAATAACAAAAGATACGCCAATTTATCACAATCAAAAAGAGGCTTTTAAAGATGCAGATTTTGTGTACACAAAAAACTGGAGTTCTTATGAAGAGTATGGAAAAGTGCTAAATACAGATCCAAGTTGGATGATTACCAAAGAAAAAATTGACGAAGCTAAGTTTATGCATTGTTTACCAGTTAGAAGAAATTTAGTTGTAGAAGACGCTGTTTTAGACAGTGATGCTTCGTTAGTTATAGAGCAGGCGAATAATAGAACGTACGCTGCTCAATTAGTATTGAAAAAAATTATAGAGAAATTATAAGATTGTCAGTTCGAGCGCAGTCGAGAACTAATTAACCTCTCGACTGCGCTCGAGGAGACATAAATAAACAAGGAAACTGAAACAAGTTCAGCTAGTATGAAAAAACTATCAATCATAAAAATTGGAGGAAATATAATAGAAGATGAATCATCTTTAAATTCTTTTCTACATTTATTTTCTAAGCTAAAAGGCAATAAAATTTTAGTTCATGGTGGAGGAAAACGAGCAACTCACATAGCTTCTAAATTGGGAATTGAATCAAAAATGATTGAGGGCAGACGTATTACCGATGCTGAAACATTAGAAGTAATTACAATGGTGTATGGAGGTTTGGTGAATAAAAATGTAGTAGCTAAATTACAAGCGTTACAAATTGACGCTATAGGTTTAACAGGAGCAGATATTAATAGCATTCAATCTGATAAAAGACCCGTTAAAGAAATTGATTATGGTTTTGTTGGCGATGTAAAAAAGGTTGCTCATAATTCAATAGATAAATTAATTAAAGCCGATTTTACACCTGTGTTTTGTGCAATTACGCATGATGGAAAAGGTCAATTACTAAATACCAATGCAGATACAATTGCAAGTACAATTGGTGTTGGAATGAGCGAAATTTATGATACATCTATTTATTACTGTTTTGAGTTGAATGGCGTTTTACAAGATTTTAATGATAAAGAATCTGTAATTAAAAACATCAATTCAAAAACTTATCAAGAATTATTAAAAGACGGAATTATCTCTGATGGAATGATTCCGAAATTAGACAATTGTTTTGATGCTTTACATAATGGCGTGCAAAAAGTACATATTGGAAATACAGCTATGTTAACCAATGACAACGATAATTTTACAACAATCACTTTATAAAATGGCAATCGAAAAATTAACAGAAAACGCAATTTCTTTACTGAAAAATTTGATTGAAACGCAATCCTTTTCATCTGAAGAAGAAAACACCGCTTTATTAATAGAAGCTTGGTTTACAGAAAATGAAATTCCGTTTAAAAGGACTAAAAATAATATTTGGGCAACCAATAAATATTTTGATGACAGTAAGCCTTCAATGTTGTTAAACTCTCATCACGATACTGTAAAACCAAATTCAGCGTATACAAATGATCCTTTTAAAGCGATTGTAAAAGATGGAAAATTATTTGGTTTGGGAAGTAATGATGCTGGAGGTTGTTTGGTTTCTTTAATGGCTACGTTTACACATTTTTATGCTGAGGAAAATTTGAAATACAATTTGGTAATTGTAGCATCAGCTGAAGAGGAGAGTAGTGGTCCTGATGGATTAAATTCTATGTTACCAATAATTCCAAATATTGATGTTGCCATTGTTGGAGAACCAACATTAATGAATTTAGCGGTTGCAGAAAAAGGTTTAGTAGTTTTTGATGCTGTAATTGAAGGAACACCAAGTCATGCAGCACATCCAAATAACAACAATTCAATTTATAATACCATAGATGTTTTACAGTGGTTTAAAGACTTTAAATTTGATAAATTTTCTAAAGCTTTAGGTGATGTAAAAATGACTGTAACTCAAATAAATGCTGGTAAGCAACACAATGTGGTGCCTGCTCATGTAGAATTAGTTGTTGATGTTCGTGTAAATGATGCCTATTCTAATCAAGAAATTGCAGCTATTTTACAAGAACAATCACCTTGTACAAAAATAACTCCAAGAAGTTTACGACTAAATTCCTCATCTATTTCTGTAGAGCATGATTTAGTCAAAGCAGGAATTGAAATGGGAAGAGAAACCTATGGATCGCCAACATTATCAGATCAATCAGTTTTAAGTTGTCAATCATTAAAACTTGGCCCTGGTGATAGTACACGTTCACATTCTGCAAATGAGTTTATATATTTAGCAGAAATTGAAGAAGGAGTGAAGATATATGTTGAATTGTTGAATCGAGTAATTGTTTAACTTACAATGTCTCCTCGAGCGCAGTCGAGAGGTTTATTATATTAACTAAATTAATTTAGGTCTCGACTGCGCTCGACCAGACAAACCAAAAACCAAGAAGAAATGAAACTTTGGGATAAAGGATTTTCAATCGATAAAAAAATAGAGTCATTTACTGTTGGTAACGATAGAGAAATTGACATTCATATTGCAAAATATGATGTTCAAGCTTCTTTAGCGCATGCTAAAATGTTGGCGTCTATCAATATTTTATCTTCTGATGAGTATCAGCAATTAAAAGCGGGATTAGAAGAATTAGCTGTTTCTATAGAAAACGGAACGTTTGTTATTGAAGATTCTTTTGAAGATGTGCATTCTAAAATTGAGTTCGAATTGACCAAAAAACTAGGGGATATTGGTAAGAAGATTCATACAGCTCGTTCTAGAAACGATCAAGTTTTGGTAGCATTACAGCTGTATTACAAGGAAAACTTATCAGAAATAAATGCAAAGACCAAAACACTTTTTGATACGTTGTTAAACCTAGCAGAAACAAATAAAGATCATCTATTACCAGGCTATACGCATTTACAAGTGGCAATGCCCTCATCATTCGGATTATGGTTCTCAGCATATGCAGAATTATTAATAGACGATGTATATGTCTTAAACGCTGTTTCTAAAATTGTAGATCAAAATCCGTTAGGTTCTGCTGCTGGTTATGGAAGTTCTTTTCCTATTGATAGAGAATTAACGACCAAAGAATTAAACTTTGCAACCTTAAAATACAATGTAGTTGCTGCTCAACTTAGTAGAGGAAAAAGCGAACGTTCTATTGCAAGTGCTTTGGGCGGATTATGTAATACGCTTAGTAGATTTGCAATGGATATTTGTTTGTATATGAGTCAGAATTTTGGATTTATTACGTTTCCAAATGAATTAACAACTGGAAGTAGTATTATGCCGCATAAAAAAAATCCAGATGTTTTTGAGCTTATTAGAGGAAAGTGTAATAAAATTCAGGCTCTGCATACAGAAATGGTTCTGATTACAAACAACTTACCAAGTGGTTATCATAGAGATTATCAACTATTAAAAGAAAATATTATAAATGCTTTTGAAGATGTAAAAGATATTTTAGACATTTTTAATTATGCGATTCAACAAATTATTTTAAAGGATATTGATTTAACCGATGACAAGTACAAATTCTTATTTACGGTTGATAATATGAACACCTTGGTAGAAAACGGAATGACGTATAGAGACGCTTACAAAGATATTGGTGCTAAAGTAGAAAACGGAACCTATGAACCAGATATGACTAAGAAACATAGTCATGTTGGGAGTATTCATAATTTGAGTTTAGATGAAATTAGAGCTAAATATCCAGAGTTTTATTAAAGACTTTCGTTAACGGATTTGTGAAAGAATTGTTACTGGTTTGATTGCTAGAAATTTTCGCAGAAAATTTAGACGTTGTAAACACACAACTACCTTTGATTAAGCACTAAACAACAATTATTTTTATACATCATTATTGGCATTAATTTTATCTATTCCGTTATATACATTTGGGTTATGTTTCTCCATATAAAATTCAGGTTTAGGTAATTCCGTAAACCCAAACTTTTTATAAAGCCATTCAGCTGTATCAGTTAATAAAATCCAACGTCTTAAACCTTGGAGATTAGGGTGTTCCATTATTTCATTTATCAGCCATTTACTTAATCCCTTTCCTCTATACTCTTTTAGAATATAAACATCTCCTAAGTATGCAATAGTTGAATAGTCTGAAATTATTCTAGCAAAGCCAATTTGTTGGTTTTTGTAATAAAGCCCAAAATTCAAAGAGTTTTCAATTGATGTTTTTAAAGTATTCATTGGAATTCCATTTGCCCAATCAGTTTCTTCTGCAAGAAATTTATGAATGCTCAAAATATCTAATTTATCCTTGTCAGTTGAAATGCTAAAATCATTTCTATGTGTTTCTCTAATTTTCAATTCAGTTTTCTTTATTAATGCAATCGGTCTAATGTATGATTTCGTTGCGTGAGTAAGAACTAATTTAGCAAATAAAACACAGATAGAAAGTCCGCGAAGACATTCGTAAACTGGCTAAAATCAGAATTAATTTCATACAGTATTTAGGTAGAATTTAACATCCCTCATTAAATTTATTCCAATTAAATTCAATTTCCGTCGAATATTTTTTAGTAATAAATTCTAATAAACTCATTTCTAATTCCTGATTATTAAATCCATAAATAGATTGTAATTCATTAAATCCATTTTTCCATAATAATTTAAATTTTCCCAAACCATAATTATCAATCAAGAATTTACATACAAATGCACTTTGAGTATAAGCTATCATTTCAGGATTCCCATAAAAATTAATAGCTAAATTTTTCATTGATATAACTTTCTTACTTTGAATGAAATATTTATAAGATTCTGATAAAGAAAACCCAGGACAACTTCCACCAGCATAAGTAGCAAGTCCTTCATTCATCCAAGTAGATGATTCTGAAGGAATCCCCCATTTATACATTGTTATCATATGCATCACTTCGTGTTTTATAGGAGAACCTTCATCTTTTAATAAAGTGAACAATGTATTTCTTTTGGGAAAAGCCATTCCTTGTGCTCCCATTCCAGTATATTTTAACATTTCTTTTCTAGATTCCACAAACTCAATATCCATTTCATTTGTAAATTCAGTCTCTTTAATTAGTTTGAGGTTTTCAATAATAGAATTTTGACATTCCTTTATTGCATAATTCCTTCTAAGGATATCAATCTCGGAAGAGAAATAGTACGTTATATTATTAATTTTTTTACTCTCTCTTGTAATTTTTGACCATTCTTCTTTTTTTTCTGAGTTATTTGAACAACTCACAATAAATACACTTAAAATAATGATTATTATTTTTCCTAATTTCATTTTTTGAATTTTAATTACCAACAACGTTAACACGAATATTCAACGTTCAATGTATTATATTCGTAGTTAGCTAAGTTCGGTTTTTTAGATTAGAAAATCAACAGAAAAAACAACCTTTTACAATATATATTAATTAATATTATGTAATTTACAACCAACTAAATTTCCATTCACAAGCTAATCCGTATTCTTAATGAAATCAGCAAAAAAACTACAACAATCCTTCACATTACCTTGCGGTGTTACCATTCCTAATAGAATCGTAAAATCTGCAATGAGTGAAAATAATGCTGATAAAGGCGGAAAACCTTCTGAACGCATCCTTAAATTGTATAAAACTTGGGGAGAAGGAGGGACAGGAATTTTGATTTCTGGAAATGTAATGATGGATAGTAAAGCATTGAATGAGCCTAGAAATGTGGTAGTGGAAGATGTAACCTACATGACAGAACTTAAAGAATGGGCAGCTGTTTCACAAAAACATGGAAGTCATCTTTGGATGCAAATTAATCATCCAGGAAGACAATCGCCTAAATTTAATAAAGATGTAGTAAGTGCTTCCGATGTTCAATTGCCTATAAAATCCATGTTTCCAAAGCCTAGACCAATGACAGAGGATGAAATATGGAAATGTATAGATGGTTTTGGAGATTGCGCATTAACTGCTAAAAAAGCAGGTTTTAAAGGGGTGCAGATTCATGGAGCTCATGGATATTTGGTAAGTCAGTTTCTTTCTACATTAACAAATTTACGTACCGATACATGGGGAGGTTCTTTAGAGAACAGAGCACGTTTTGCTTTGGAGATTTATAGAAACATGAGAAAAAAAGTTGGCCCTGGTTTTCCTATAGGAATTAAAATAAATTCTGCCGATTTTCAAAGAGGAGCCTTTACTGAAGAAGAATCGTTAGAAGTTATAGAAATGCTGTCTGCTGAAGGAATTGATATGATTGAAGTTTCTGGTGGAACGTATGAAAAAGCAGCGATGATGGGAGCTGGAAAAAAGATAAAAGAAAGTACAAAAAAAAGAGAGGCTTATTTTGCAGAGTTCATTGTAAAAGCAAGAGCAAAAACAAAAGTTCCCTTATTATTAACTGGAGGATTTAGAACCTTAGATATAATGGAAAAAGCAATTGAGAATAATGAACTAGATTTTGTTGGCTTAGCGCGACCTTTTGCTGTATTTCCGCACCTTTCTAAAGAGTTTTTTGAAGGTAGTAGGACAGAAGCACATATTCCGCCAGTAAAAACCGGTTTAAAATTTATTGATAAAATGGGTTTCTTAGATATCTCTTATTTTTCTCAACAAATGAAAAGGATGGGTAAAGGTGAGGTTCCAAATCCAAAATTGAGTGTTTGGTCTGTATTCTTTAATTTTATTAAAGAAACTGTGTTTTAGATTTTGACAAATAATCTATGCTGCCATTCCTACGAAAGCAGGAATCCATTTGCTTTTACGTGTTTTTCATGAGATTCCCGCCATCGCAGGAGTGACAATGATTTAGTAATGATTACTTATTATACTCTTCAAACGTACCATCACTATAAAAAACAACAATTCGTTCTATCCCTTTATGGCTAGATGAACTTTTTCTTGATACTTGCTGTGCATTTTCAAATAAAGATGGGGTAGAAGGGAGGCTTGCAGCTTCTTTTGGGTACGTTCCTTTTCCATTTAATAACCAATACATATCTACATCTTCAAAAACTGAAGTCACTTTTAAAACAAAATCTAAACTTGGTTTATTTCTTCCAGATAAAATATGCGAAATACTAGAGCGTTGCACATTGATTTTATCAGCAAAATTTGATGCTGTTAATTGATGTACTTCCATGATTTTTTTTAGCCTATTTATAAAATCTTCAGAGTTTACCATTGTAACGTATTTGTTTGTTACAAATGTAAAGTTTTATTTTTCAAATACTAAAAAAGAGTTCTACTATTACAATTATACATGTGAAATATATTAAAGTTTTACTTTATATAAATCATATAATTAGCTAATATCAAATTATTTAATTTTAAATATGATTAATTTACTGCAATAATTATGGAAGAAGAATAGTTTATAAATGAGGATCCATAAAATTGTTTTCAAATGTAACATTTTACGTGAATTCACCTATTTACAATTGTAACTATTCTTTGAATTACAATTGTAATCAGTAAAAAAATAAAGTCTATTTTTGTAGTCAATTTATACAGTATGAATATCATTGAACATGCTACATTAGAAACGCTATATTCAACCATAAAAGAAGAGAAACTTTTTGGTCGATGGATTCGAATTGAAGATATTGAACCTTTAATAAAAAACCATGCTACTCATTTTTCGGTAGTACAAATTGGTTTTTCAGAAGAAAATAGACCTATTTATAAGTTTAGCATCGGTTCTGGGAAGAAAAAGATCCTTATTTGGAGTCAAATGCATGGAAATGAAGCAACAGGAACAAAAGCAGTTTTTGACTTGTTAAACATGCTTAAAAACACAGAAGAGGCTATTTCTAGTACTATTTTAAAAGAATGTACGCTTGAAATTATCCCAATGTTAAATCCTGATGGTTCCGAACGATTTACACGTGTGAATGCTAATGAGGTTGATTTAAACAGGGACGCTGTGGCTTTGGAAGCAAAAGAAAGTACCCTATTAAGAAAAACATTAGATGATTTTAATCCAACATATTGTTTTAATCTGCACGATCAACGTACTATTTTTGGTGTAGAAAATACCGATAACCCGGCAACCATCTCTTTCTTAGCACCATCTGAAGAAGAATCTAGAGCGTTAACTAGTGGCAGAAAACTTACTATGAATGTTATTGTTGCTATGAATGCTTTATTGCAACAGGTAATTCCGAATCATGTTGGGAGATATACAGACGAGTTTTATCCAACAGCAACGGGAGATACCTTTCAAAAACTTGGCTATAATACTATTTTAATTGAAGCGGGGCATTATAAAAACGATTATGACCGAGAAGAAGTGCGTAAATATAATTACTATGCACTTTTACAGGGAATCTATCATATTGCTACAGCTTCAAATTTTGAAGAATATGAGCCTTATTTTGAGATACCAAATAATGATAAATCGTTCTTAGATGTAATCCATAGAAATCCAAATTTAAAAGACGATATTGGCTATCAATATGAATATAAAATCATCAATTCTACCTTAGTTTCATCTTTAGTAAAACATCAAAAAGGAGATCTTCCTGGACATAAAGGACATTCCGAAATCGTTTTCGAAAGTTAAAATTATTCAATTTTATTCGAATATTCCCTTTTTATTTTACCATTTCCTTATTATTTCGTATAATTGTTTGACTTTTATTCAATAAAACAAACAATGAAGAAATTTATCCTAGATGAAATTGATCATCAAATCTTAGACATTTTAATAGAAAATGCAAGAACACCATTTACAGATATTGCTAAAAAATTATTAGTATCTGCTGGGACTATCCATGTACGAGTTAAAAAGATGGAAGATGAAGGTATTATTCAAGGATCTACATTAACCCTGAATTATGAAAAAATGGGCTATTCTTTTATTGCTCATGTTGGAATTTTTCTTGAAAAGACTTCTATGACACAAACTGTTATTGAAAACTTAAGAGCAATACCAAATGTAACAGTAGCCTATGTAGTTGCTGGGATGTATAATATATTTTGTAAAGTTAGAGCAAAAGGAACACAAGATGCTAAAGAGATTATCTATAAAATAGATGATATTCCTGGAGTGAACAGAACAGAAACCATGATTGCTTTAGAAGAAAGTATCAATGACAAGAAACGTATGATGCACGCTATATTTAAAGAATTTTAAATAGTAATCAACAAATAATTACAAAGCCTTATTTTTAGTTAAATAAGGTTTTTTTATGCACTATATTTTTCGTTATGTTTGTAATAAATATTCAAGTTATAATTAATGTCTAAATCGATTTCGTATTCTAAGAATACTTTAGAAAACAGTACACTATTAAAGCTCTATAAATCAATGCTAAAGCCTCGATTAATAGAGGAGAAGATGTTGATTTTATTACGACAAGGTAAAATTTCTAAATGGTTTAGTGGCATTGGTCAAGAAGCTATTTCTGTTGGAGTAACTTCTGCTTTAACAAAAGATGAATATATGTTACCCATGCATCGGAATTTAGGTGTTTTTACGACACGAGAAATTCCACTGCATCGACTTTTCTCTCAATGGCAGGGTAAAATGAATGGTTTTACCAAAGGTAGAGATCGTAGTTTTCACTTTGGAACTCAAGAATACAATATTGTGGGAATGATTTCTCATTTAGGTCCACAATTGGGTGTTGCAGACGGAATTGCTTTAGCAAATAAATTAAAGAAAAATAATCAAGTTTGTGCTGTGTTTACTGGAGAAGGAGGAACTAGCGAAGGTGATTTTCATGAAGCCTTAAATGTAGCATCCGTATGGAGTTTACCTGTACTTTTTTGTATTGAAAATAATGGATACGGATTATCGACACCTGCATCAGAACAATATAATTGCGAGCATTTAGCCGATAGAGGGAAAGGCTACGGAATGGAAAATCATATAATTGATGGTAATAATATCATTGAAGTATATACTGAAGTTTCTAAAATAGCTGAAAGCGTTCGTGAGAATCCACGTCCGATTTTACTGGAATTTAAAACCTTTAGAATGCGTGGACATGAAGAGGCGAGTGGTACAAAGTATGTTCCTAAAGATTTAATGGATACATGGGCAGCAAAAGATCCTATTTCGAATTATAGAGTTTATTTAGTAAAGAAAAAGATTTTAACGGATGCATTAGATGAAGAATATCATTCAGAAATAAAAAATGAAATAGACGTACATTTAAAAATGGCTTATGATGAAGAAGAGATTATTCCGAATCTAACAACCGAATTAAATGATGTGTATACTTCTTATGAGTCTGTTAATGTAAATCCGTCCTCAGAAACTAAGAATATTCGCTTAATTGACGCTATTTCTAAGAGTTTAGAGCAATCTATGCGGAAACATCATAATCTAGTCATCATGGGACAAGATATTGCCGAGTATGGCGGTGTTTTTAAAATTACTGACGGATTTGTAGAAAAATACGGAAAAGAACGGGTTAGAAATACGCCTATTTGCGAATCGGCGATTGTAGCAGCAGCTTACGGATTGGCTATTAACGGAATGAAAGCAGTGATGGAAATGCAGTTTGCAGATTTTGTGTCGTCTGGTTTTAATCCGATTGTAAATTTATTGGCGAAATCTAATTATAGATGGTCTCAACCCGCTGATGTAGTGGTAAGAATGCCATGTGGTGGAGGCGTAGGAGCAGGGCCATTCCATAGTCAAACAAATGAAGCTTGGTTTACAAAAACACCGGGTTTAAAGGTAATTTACCCAGCATTTCCACAAGATGCAAAAGGCTTATTAAATGCTGCGATTAATGATCCAAATCCTGTATTGTTCTTTGAACATAAAGGGTTATATCGCTCTGTATATCAAGAAGTATCGGAGGGTTATTTTACCTTAGAAATTGGTAAAGCAGCAGTCTTAAAAGAAGGAGATGATGTAACCATTATTTCTTATGGAGCTGGTGTACACTGGGCCTTAGAAACATTAGAAAAAAACAGTCAAATTTCTGCTGATTTAATTGATTTAAGAAGTTTACAACCTCTGGATACTGAAGCTATTTATCAATCAGTAAGAAAGACAGGAAAAGCTATAATTTTACAGGAAGACTCTATGTTTGGCGGAATTGCCAGCGATGTTTCTGCTTTAATTACAGAAAATTGTTTTGAACAATTAGACGCACCTGTAAAACGAGTGGCTAGTTTAGAAACCCCGATTCCGTTTGTTCCTCAATTAGAAAAACAATATCAAGCTAAAAATAGTTTTGAATCATCACTTTTAGCATTAATAAATTATTAATAAAAATAGATAGAATGAATAAACAAATCATCTTTAAAGAACGCCCTGTTGGAGTACCAAATGAGAATACTTGGAGTTTAGAAGTTTCTGATATTCCAGAATTAAATAATGGAGAATTATTAATTGAGCATCATTATGTTTCTTTAGACCCAGCAATGCGTGGTTGGATGAATGATACAAAATCATATATACATCCTGTTGCTATTGATGATGTTATGAGATCGGGATCAATAGGAAAAGTAATTAA
The DNA here is from genome assembly GCF_007827455.1 of Lutibacter sp. Hel_I_33_5. NCBI lineage: Bacteria > Pseudomonadati > Bacteroidota > Flavobacteriia > Flavobacteriales > Flavobacteriaceae > Lutibacter > Lutibacter sp. Hel_I_33_5. The sequence continues at coordinate 163,359 of NZ_VISM01000001.1, read as the reverse complement.
AGTAAATAACAATCCTAATTTTAAAGTTGGTGATTGTGTTACAGGTTGGGGTGGAGTACAACAATATGCAATAACAAATGGTGATAATTGGTATAAAGTAGATGATTCTTTAGCGCCAATGCCTATGTATATTGGAACTCTTGGAATGCCAGGAATGACAGCTTATTTTGGAATTTTAGAAGTCGGAAAAATAAAAGAAGGCGATATTGTTTTAGTTTCTGGAGCTGCTGGAGCAGTTGGGAGTGTTGTTGGCCAGATAGCAAAAATAAAAGGCTGTAAAGTAATAGGAATTGCTGGTGGTAAAGATAAATGTGAATACCTATTAAATGAATTAGGATTTGATGAAGCGATAGACTATAAATCGGAAAATATATATTCTGCTTTAAAACAAAAATGCCTTAAAGGAATTGATGTTTATTTTGATAATGTTGGTGGAAAAATATTAGACGCGGCACTTTCTAAACTTAGAATGCGAGCAAGAGTTGTTATTTGTGGTGCAATTTCTCAATATAATAATACAACCAAAATTGATGGCCCTAGCAATTATCTATCTTTATTAGTAAATAGAGCTTCTATGCAGGGTATGGTCGTTATGGATTATGCAAAAGATTATGGAAAAGCTGCACATCAAATGGCTATTTGGATGAAAGAAGGAAAATTAAAATCTAAAGAAGATATATATACTGGTATAGAAAATTTTAAAGAAACTTACGAACGATTGTTCAATGGTGATAAAAAAGGAAAACTAGTTTTAAAAGTTAAAGAGGATTAAAAATGGAACATTTTTTTCAATGTCCGCATTGTTGGGAAAATGTTTCTATGATTTTAGATACTAGTGTTTCAAAACAAACTTATATTGAAGATTGTGAGGTGTGCTGTAATCCGATAGAATTGACACCAATGTTTGAAAATGGTGAGTTAGCATCATTTAGCAGTCATTCAATTGAGCAATAACTTATTTCAATGGGTTTTTCCACGTAAACTCATCAAATAAAGAAATCCAATCTTTTGGGAATGATGCTTTTAAAAACAACTCTTCTTTGGTAAACGGATGATTAAACGCTAACGAACCTGCGTGTAAAAACATGTTTTTCCATCCAAAGTTTTCATCAAACATGGTATCATGGTTTTTATCTCCATATTTTGTATCACCAAGTAAAGGATGACTAATTTTGTTTGTATGCACTCTTAATTGATGCATTCTTCCTGTTTTTGGTGACATTTCAACTAAACTATAACGTGAAGAATCATAAGGTTTTACAGGAATATCTAAGGTAATATTCTCTAAAGTTCTTAAATGGGTTAGTGCTTCTTTATGCACATTAGCATCGCGTCCTTTTACAGGCGAATCTATTGTTTTTGTTTCAGGAGAAAATCCACGAACAACACCATAATAGGTTTTCTGAATTTCATTATTAGTAAACAGTTCTTGAAATTTAGAAACAAATTTTGTTTCTTTTGCTAATAATAGTATTCCAGAAGTCTTTCTATCCAAACGATGAATAGGGTAAAACTTACCACCAATTTCTTCATCCATTAATTGCAATAACGATTGTTCTTCTATAACATTTCTAGAATGATATGCATGATGAACCAACATATTATTGGGCTTACGTACACAAATACAGTATTTGTCTTCGAAAATAATTTCTAAATTGATAGGTAGATACGTTTAATAATTAAAAAACAAAGATACCTTCAAAAGTTTAAACTTAATACTGTCTTAATCAAATTACTTTTACAGATAAAGTAATATTATTTAACGACTCTTTTAATAATAGATTTACCATTTTTTGTACTGATTTTAATAAAATAGATACCATTATTTAAATTAGATAAATCAATTTTTTTTGAAACTAAATTTTCTTTTTTATTTTCAAATATTCTTTTACCTATTGCATTATAGACTACAATACTGTGTAAGTCAATCCCACTTGTTTTTATCGTTAAATAACCTTGTACAGGATTTGGATATAGTTTAATTCTTTTATTAAAATCAAAATTATCACCTACAGAAAGTATAGTTGGATGTTCTACAACATAATACAGTGTATTTGTATGATCTACATCATTCCATTCACTCGCAACTCCAAGTGGCCACCCATTTAAGGATAACGCTAATGCATCTTGTCCATTCCAATCATCCGGCTCATTTCCCCAATTACTATATAATCCATTTACAGCACTTCCATTAGATGTACCTTCCCAAAATTGTGTGGATTCATCATCATTATTTCCATTCCACACCCATTTACCTTCAGTATCCAAATCATTACCACCAATCCAAACATAAGAGCCACCACCACCATCTGGAGCTTTTGTATTGCTATTCGTAATGTTAGCATTTGAATTTAGCTGTGTGTAAATTGCATTCTGTTCTGCTACGTTATTAATTTCTACTAAAATTCCACCTCTTTCTACTGCACAAGCAGCTGCATCAAGCCAGTTTTTATTTTCTTTAATAACTTCGTACGTTTTTCCATCATATACAAATGAGTATATATTAGCAGTAGTTGCACATTGTCCAAATGCTATGCTATTGCAGAGTAAAGTAAACAATACCACAGATAGTTTTAATGTAATTGTTTTCATAAGTATAATTTTGTTTGTTTAGTTATTTCTATGCAATTTAGAGTTGAAATTGCTTATTAGAAACTAGTTTACCTTTTAGTGAAGAATTTTATAGGTAAGTGAACAAGTAAGTCGGTAAAAAAAATTAAGCTTTATACTTATTTAAAAATTTTGAAGTAAATCGTTGACTCATCTGAAAGGGTAGTGGGTTGTTTTTTAAAAACACCTTGCACGTATTATTAAAGCTTTTTTCAATTTTATCAATAGCGTCTAGGTTAATGATTGTACTTCTATGGATGCGCTCAAAATTTTGATAGGGAAGTAGTTTCTCCCAATCAGACAAAGGTTTTAGGACTAATTTTTTTGAATCATTTTTTAACAATAAACACGTATAATCTCCATCAGCAGTTATGGCAATAATTTCATTTATTGAAATTAATTTGAATTCATTCTTTTGATTGATAATAATTCTATCTGAGTATTTATATTTTAATTCTTCAACTTTTTTTGGCGAAACCTTAGTATAAAATCGGTTAATTGATTCTGAAAGTCTTTCTTTAAGTACAGGTTTAAGTAAGTAATCTAAAGCATTTATTTTAAAAGCCCTTACCGCATATTCATCATAAGCAGTAACAAATATAATATGTGTTTTTACTTTTATTTTATCAATGATCGTAAAAGCATTGGTTTCTTTTAATTGAATATCTAAAAAAACAATATCTGGTTTATTCTTATTTATTATTGAAATAGCTTCAGTAGCAGATTTCGCTGTAGCACAAACTTCTATATCGCTATAATCAGATAATAAGAGTGTAAGCTCATTTATAGCTAATTGTTCATCATCAATAATACAAACTCTAGTTTTCAAAATTAAATTTTAATGTTAACATCAGAATATACGAATCCATTTTTTTCATACAACTTAAAACTAGCATCATTTTTATATAATAATTGAAGTCGTTTTATGATATTAGAAGTTCCATTTCCTTTTTTAGTGCCTTTTAATTCACCATTATTGCTAACTAATATTGATAAATAATCATTCTCTTTTTGGATAGAAATAGCAATAGTTAAAACCTGTCCAGATTTCATACCATGTTTAATAGCATTTTCTACTAAAGGCTGTAAAATTAAACTCGGAACTAAGATAGTAAGCGTATTTTTAGATATATCTTTTTGAATGACTAAATCTTTTTCCCAACGTATTTTTTGAATGTTTAAATAATTATCTAATAACTTTAGTTCTTCTTGAATCTCTTTCTTTGGAATATCATTTATGTTGATTGAACTTCTTAAAAATTCTGAAATATAATCTACCATATTTCTTGCTTTTTCAGTGTCATTAGTAATTAAATTACGTAAAGAATTAAGCGTGTTAAATAAAAAATGTGGATTAATTTGTTGTTGGAGTAGTTGTAATTCTGATTCTAAAGCCAGTTTTTTAGCTGCTAATGTTTCTTCTTTTTGAGCTTGTAGCTGCTTTAGGTTTCTAATCATAAAATAAACGATAGTAAAACCTGCGAGATAAATAATTTTCTCAAGTGTATTAATAATAATGTTTGGTAAATCAATAAATTCACTACTATTTCTAAATAAACGGAAGTAAATAGTAGAATTAAAAAATACAATTAGAGCAGAAAAACTAATAATAATGAACCCATATAAAAAGTACTTATAGCTATTATTTTTATTAATTTTTTGAATTCTTAAAAAAATATGTATTACAGCAATATTAAAAATAAAAGCCAAAATAGATTGTAAAAAAGTAACAGTAAAAATATTTTGGAAATCTGTTTTTTTATTATTGTATCTCCACGAAACTATTTCTGCAGTTGCCCAAAACAGCCATGCAAACAATAAAACTAGATATTCTTTTTTTATTTTTTTGATAATTCAGTTTTTAAGAGGCAATAAATGTAAAGAATTCTATTTAAAAAAGACAAATTGAATAATTTTCATCGTTATCGCAAATTAAATATTAGTATCATAATTTAAGTAGGGCATTTTTATTATTTCCTATAGAGAATATTTACAAAGCCAACCTATATTTATAGCTACTTTAATTAACAACTAACTTTATGGAAAACACAGCAGCAATGGTTTTAGAACAACCAGAATTAATTAGTGCAATAGATACCGTTTGGGTAGCAATTTGTGCCGCAATTATCTTCTTTATGGAAGGCGGATTTGCCTTACTAGAAGCAGGATTTGTACGATCAAAAAATTCTATGAGTATTATCGCAAAAGTAATAATAGACGTTATTTTTGGCGGATTAGCCTTTTATATTGTAGGCTTTGGTATTGCTTACGGAAACTCTAACGGATGGTTTGCTTTTGATATGGGAATAACTTCAAACGACTTAGGCTTAGGCTTAACCGTGTCTAACAAATTATTCTGGTTTATACAATTAGGATTTGCTATTGCAGCAATTTCTATTGTTTCAGGAGCCGTAGCAGAACGTATGAAAGTATGGAGCTATGCAGTATATGTAGTTATCTTTTGTTCAATAATGTATCCATTAGTTGCCAATTGGGTATGGAATCCAAATGGATGGTTAGCAGCTAAAGGATTTAACGATTTTGCAGGATCAGCAGCAGTACATGCTATGGGAGGTTTTGCCGCCTTAGCAGCAGCCATTGTTTTAGGCCCAAGAATCGGGAAATATCAAAAGAATGGTGAAGCAAATCCAATTCCTGGTCATAATTTACCATTAGCAGCCGTAGGAGCCTTTATTTTATGGTTCGGTTGGTTTGGATTTAATCCAGGTTCTACCTTAGGAGCCGTTGGAAACTGGGAATTAATAGGAACTGTTGCTACCAATACATTTTTAGCATCTGCAGCAGGAGGGATGTCTACCATGTTATATACGTATTTTAGATACGGACAAATAGATATTACGATGGTTATAAATGGTGTTTTAGCTGGTTTAGTAGCCATTACAGCAGGTTGTAACGTAGTAGGACCTAATTCTGCTATTGTTATTGGTTTAATTGCTGGTGTTTTAGTAGATGTAGCAGTAATTTGTATTGATAAATTAAAAATTGATGATCCAGTAGGAGCAATTGCTGTACATGGTGTAAATGGATTATTTGGTGCGTTAGCTGTTGGTTTATTTGCTACAGAAGGTGGTTTATTATTTGGTGGTGGCGCTGCTTTATTAGGTGTACAAGCGTTAGGTGTTTTTGTTATCGGAATCTTTTCTTTTACAATAACATTTATTGTATTAAAAATAATGAAGAAAACAATCGGAATAAGAGTTACCGCTAAAGAAGAACGAGTTGGTATTGATGCAGTATCTTTTGGTGTAGAGGCATATACAACGTTCGAATAATTAATTTTAAAAGTTAAGACATGAAAAAAATAGAAGCAATTATAAGACCCTCTAAATTAAAAGCAGTACAAAAAGGTTTAAAGGAAGCTGAAATACCATGTATTACAGCAATTCCTGTAAAAGGAACTGGATTGCAAGGAACATATTCTGAGCGTTATAGAGGAACAGAACAATCTATGATAATGCAAACTAGAATTATGATTATCTGCATTGTTAGTGATGAAAATTTAGAAAAAGGAATCAATGTTATTCTAGACAATGCCTCAGAGAATTTGGTTGGTGATGGAAAAATATTTGTATACAATGTAGAAGACGCTATTAGAATTAGAACCAAAACTAGAGGTTCTAAAGCGATTATCTAATTAATACTAATTATTATTTTATATAGGAGTGTACATGTTTATGTACATTTTTAAAAACTCTATTTGACATAATATAAATTATAGTACAAATGTATTGTTTAGTTAATAAGAGTGGTTTATCCATTTGATAGCTATAATGTAGTATTATGTAAAATATCCCATAAGCAGTCGTTTTCACAAGAATAATTTGAACTTGGGTCATTAAACTAATGAGCGGTTTGCTTCGCAGCGTTTATAAAACATTTGTATCTATAATTAGCCGTTATGTAAAATAGCCGCTATCAAGCGCTCGATTGTTTTAAAAAATCAAATTGCTCTGGCAATTTATTTTACACACAATTATCCAACGCTTGCCAACGCCAAAATAAAAGCTAACCTTTTTGCTCTTATTAAAAATCGCGTATTCGATAAAATGTACGTAATAAAAATTTTTAGACGATTCTCGTGGATTGCCACAAGAGCATAAATTTTATGAAAAATAAAATTCTATGCACTTGTTATATGTAGAACTTCAATTAATCCTTTTTTTTCGTGTTTCATTATCTTTTGTCTTGAAACAAAAGAAACAAAAATTCAAGGCTGCATAAACTTTTGGAAACAATTAACGGCTCATTCGCTATATTTTAGGAAACATTGTAACTTATTAAGATTGCTTTGAAATCCCTTGTATAATTGAAACTCTTAAGAAACTGTAGTACTAAACCCCTAAAATATGCACACTCAATTCACCTTATTGTTTTACCAAAATTTTATGAGGCCAAGTTTAACATCGAGATTTTAATTTCTAATTAATATCAGTAATTTTTATTATTTATAATATATTTCTTAAGTGGTAATAATTGATTTCTTAAAAAAACTAATACCAACTAGTATTAAGATTACTATCAAAGCAAAAAAGAAAACACTTGTAGAGATACTTTTTATCACTGAAAACATATTAGTTGTAGTAACTGTAGTTTCTGTAATATCTGGATAAGTCTTCAACATTGTAATAATTCCCATGTTTTCAATATAATCAGCAATTCCTGCAATTATTGGTAGCAAGCATAAATAATAGAAAAAAGGTTTTAGTTTATTTATTTTCTTTAGTAAATATGCCATTAATAAGCAATAGGAAACCCCAAATAGTAATGGATATACCATATCTACAGGTATTTGGCTAGTTAGATACGTTTCACGTCCATTGTCACCCAGATCACTGAACAATTTATTTACATAATTAAAATCATATCCTGTTGGCATCATATCTAACAATTTCATTCCATTGGAAAAAGCCATTGTATTCGGAATTGTAACCATTAACATAAAAGCATAAACTAGATTGGTTAGAATGAAAAGCCAAAAAACTTTCTTTCCAGATATATTCCTCTTAACTACTAATTCTTCTTTTGTTATCGACATTTTTTGTTTTTTTAAGTTATTTCAATGTATGCAGATGTTCCTCCTGATAAATCTCCATTCAACCAATTCCATTCAAATTTCAACTCTAATTTACCTGACTTATTTTTTGAAATAATACCTTTAGATTCTCCAACTCTCAATTCATTATCTTTAGTTAAACACTGAAATAAAAACTCAACTTGATTCACATCCGTTTTCTTTCCAATAATAAAACCTTCTAATATTTCACCTCCATTATATTTTCCAGTTATAGTATTTCCTTTTTGGAAATAATGAAAAATAGTTTCGTTAGAGGATAATCCACTTTTATTTTCAATTGCAATAAATCTCTTGTTATTTATATTCATTGTTTATTTTTTAAATACTCTTGTTAATTAGATCTACAATCATTTTATTATCAGATTTATTTTGTACGTGTTTAGAGTGTTTAAGTAAAATTGTTTCCTTTAATGATGGAAATATCTTCTCTGCTCTTTTTAACATTTTTTCACCTGGAAACATTAAGTCATTTTTTGCTGCTATTAATGTGAATGGTGTTTTTATTAAATTAGCTTCCCTCCTATGTATTACTGGAACAGATGTGAAATCCATTTTAAAATGCAAAAATACTTTAGAGAGAAATTGTAATGCAAAGGCATCTTTTTCTGTAAACAGCTCATTTAAAAAACGTTCTACATATTTTGATTTCTTGGTTCTTATATAGCGCTTCATTGGAATAAACACTTTAAATAATGCTTTTATGGGATTCCCATTAACAATATATGCAGGTGCTGTTAAAAACACTTCTTTTATATTGGCATCTTTGAATTCTAATGCCTTTAGAATAACCAGTCCACCGAACGAAAATCCAGCAAGCGTTACATTTTTTAACTCTAAACTATCAATCACTTCGTGTAACCACTGTCCGTAATCAACATTTTTCATTGATAATCGTGTTTCTGCACTTTTATTAGGTTGTGCCAATGCATCAACGGCAAAAACTTGAAAATGTGTGTCTAAACCAAAATATGTTTCTAAAGCAATTGGTGCACATCCGTTTGAACCATGAACAATTAGTATTGGTGGTTTTGGTGCATCTCCAGTAACAATTACATTGGTTTTACCAAAAGCCGTTTCAACCTCATGATACTGATAGTTGATATTTAGATCCTTTAATTTTTGATTATAGAGATTTAAAATTTCAGCTTTTCCTGTTTCAGATTTATATAATGATTCCATTTTTTACTAATAATATTAATTTTGATGTAATTTGCTATAGATTACTGGCATCTGCCCTTTCCATTTCTTCCATAAGTTGTCTTCGGTAATTAAACTAGCCATAAAATGGCCTACATTTATACGGCTTACTTTACCTGCATTAAATATGGCGCTTCTAATTGGTGAAGGATGTATTTCATAATCGGAAACGTTTTCTTCGTTAATCAAGCCATCTGGTCTAACTGCAACCCATTCGATTAAATTATTGTTTTGCCCAATTTGTGTACGTAAATAATCTGCAGCTTTCTCATTATCTACATGAGGTGGCAATAACAAACGAAGAAGCCCAATTACACATTTTTGTGCAAAAGAAATAGGCTCATTTAAGTCGCGATTACGATTTCCTGTAGTGTTCATTAAAACAAACTTTATAGGACTTTGCAAATTATTTGATTTTATAACATCGCATAATCGTCGTGTAGCATCTGTCACTAATTTTCTAGGTTGTCCGTAAATGCCTTTCCAAGACATATTATGACCTAGACAAGAAGCAACTGCTTTACAATCGCTTACAATGGCACTCATTTCTATATCACTTAATTCTAATAAACTCGCTGTTATAATTTGTAAGTCATTATTGGTTTTCCAAGATTCTGGTAATTTATCTGGTGATCTTACAATTATTTTTATCCTATGTTTTTCAATTAGAAGTTGTTCTACTAATTTACTTCCTGTGGCACCACTTGCTCCTACTACTAAAACTGTCATTTTGATTGATTGATTGATATACTATATGCGACGAAATAAAGTGAAATTTGTTACAGCTATTATGCTGCATCATTATCTTTACTGTTTCATCATTATTTTTATATTCTTATTCAGAAATGAAGCGTTTAATTTCACTTTCATTTGGAATCCTACATGTTGTTGATTTACCAAATAGTCTATATCTCTTTGTAGCAATTATATCGTAAAAATAGTCCCTAATGAATTTTGGAATGATTAGTAAAAGGAAGAAACCACGATGAATTGAACTTAATTCCTTTACAGCTATAAGTACTGCGGAAGACTTAGTGTGTAGTTTTCCTTTTGAGAAATATAATATTGTTTCCATTTTATTTGAATCAATAGCTTGTGTTCTTAGAAAATCCTTGGCAAATTTTGATTGCAGTGATGCATAAAATATTGTATTTCTATCATTCCTTTTTATAAAAAAATCAATTGTTTTATTACATAATGTGCAAACGCCATCAAAAAATAATATGTTTCTATTTTCTTTAATCTTTGAATTCCGTTTCATGTGATTGAAAAATATGTTTTGTTGAAATCAATTATTTCTTATCCTTTTCCATGCCCAAAGAAATTCACAATGAATTGATCTCCTATAAAAATCAAAATTATTATGACTAGCACAATTGAATATTTGATGAGCTTTTCTTTGAATGATATTTTAGAAACCTTATTAGTGCTAACCAGTTCTATTAACAGTTTGCTTATTTTTTCCTTATTGATAATAAGAATTGTAAGTAGCATTAGAAGATATAATGTTGCACCAGCTAATGCACCATATTCGTCAAGGAAAAATATGTCGAATACAATTACGTTAACCATTATTGGGATTAAAACAAGGGATCCAATTAGTTTGGTTTTATTAAATAGCAGTAAAAAAGCTCCAAAAATTTCTGCTAGACCAATGAACAGCATATATCCAAAAGAACGCCCCATAAAAACCCAAGCCAAATCAAAGTCTGAAACTTGTCCTATTGGTATAAGATCCAATCCATCTGGCATTCTTGCAGCCGTATAAAATTGGGCACCAATTACTTTTCCTAATCCATATATGGTAAGAAAAAAGAACACATACAATCGACAAACGATTTCAATTATTTCTTTATAATATATTTTTTTCATAGTTATTTTTTTTGATTGTTTACAACGGTTTTGTATTTGAGTAGTTGTTCGTTTTATTTGTTCGAATTTTCTACTTCTAATAATATTTTATTTAACTTTTTTCTATTAAACCATTTCCCTTTTATAACAACACCTATAATTGTTTTTGTATTTCTAATATCGTCAAGAGGATTTTTTTCTAATAAAACTAAATCAGCTAATTTTCCTTCAGTAACAGTTCCACTTTGTGAAATTGTATTTAAATAACGTGCAGGAACAACTGTTGCTGTTTTAAGTGTTTCATATGCTGAAAGCCCAGAACTGTAGATTAATTCTAATTCATGATGAAGAGAAAAACCTGGAAGAAATAAACCATATGTATCACTTCCTGCCATTAATGGTACTCCTTGCTTATGTAATAGTAAGGTGAACTTCTTTTGCCATTCTAATTCATTTTCAAGTCGGATTAATGATTCATTTTTAGTGAACCATGAGTTTTTTCTATAATTAATAGTGTTAGACTTCCAATAATCTGAATAATGTTTTGGTAAGTATTTGATATTTTCGTCGTTATTCAACATCTCAGATTTGGTCTTATCTGCATATCGACTAATCATTTCAAATATTCCAAGAGTAGGCGAAACATAAACACCACTTGTTTTAATTTCTTTTGCAGCTTTATTAAGATAACTAATAGATGTACGCTCTTCTTTTGAAAAGATATTCATAAACTCTTCAACATGAGCAATAGATTTAATTCTCAATGAATATTCTAACGGTAGTTCTCTTTGTCCATGTCCAACAATTTCAAGGTCTTGTTTACTAGCCGTTTCTAATAACTTTAAGTAAATGTCTTTTGGTAGATTATCAGCAATTTTCAAATAATTATAACCTCTTTCTTTATGGTACTTTACTATGGTTTCAACAGAATCTATATGATTAAAATGGCTTCTATTAAGATAAGGTCCGGTTGTGTAATAATGAGGAGACAAAATAGAATTACTTTGAGCGACCGCTCTTATTTTTATATGATCTTGACCATCATATTCTGCCATGTTTCTAGCAGAGGTTATTCCGTTTGCAATTAAAAGCTTGAACTCATTCTCAATATTGTTCTGTAGATGATAATGTGTTTCTACTAAACCAGGAATTAAATATTTACCTGAAGCTTCTATTGCAACATCAATATGAATGGTTATCGTTTTAGAAGCTGGCTCAATTTTCAATATTTTACCATTTGCTATAATTACTCTTTGATTAGTAATTATGGTGTCGGTATCCATTGGAATTACATTTACATTCTCAAACGAAATTGTTTTAGTTTGAGCCATACCTACAGAACATACCATTAGAATAAATAGCAATAGATATTTTTTTTGTGTTCGCATTGTTTTGATTTATTAATTTTATGCAAACCTACTACTCATAATAGTTTTTGTAGTTCGGAAATCGATACTCTTGAGAAAATAGAACCTATTTATTCTTATATTCTTTGGGTGTTAGTCCTGTTTCTTTTTTAAAATTTGTGTAGAACGATGTTTTAGAATTAAACCCACATTCCAAGCCAATGGAGAGTAAACTATATTTATCAAAATCTGAGTCTTTTAGCATTAGTTTTACATCCTTTATGCGATGTGAATTAATGTAGTCTGAAAAATTAACAGAAGTATTTTCTTTAATAATTTGAGATAGGTAACTGTTGCTTATTTCTAGTTGTTCAGCAACACTATCTCTGCTTAGATTTGGGTTATGATGTATTTTATCTTCTTCAATTAAAAACACTAATTTTTTAAAATGAGAACTTTTAGAGTTTACAGAATTGATTGGTTTCTTTTTTTCTCTTTTAGTAATCTCTCTAATTTCAAATTGGTCATTCGACAATTTAAATTGGTACATCCCTTTATAGGTTAACCAATAAATAAAAATAGAACTAAATGTCCATAAATAAGTTAGTGGTAATTTCTCTAAAAAGATAAATCGATAAGATTCTAATACAACTCCAAATAATATAATTAGCGAAAGAAAACCCAAAAGATATTTTAACCACTTTTTACTCAAACTGTTCTTTTTAGCTAGCGTATATTTATAGGAGAGGATAATCATATAAACAGGAAAAACAATAGAAAAAAAGCTAATTGTTTTATAAAATATAGGGATGTATTTTAAAACAATATCTGGTAGATTATACAATTGAAAAGTTGTACTTAAAGACAAAAAGATATTGAGTGCACTTAATAGAATAAAAGGCAGGTAAAAAAACTTTAAACGTTGTGTAATACCCGAAGTATTATTTGAGGTTTTATAAAAGAAAACAAATAGCGTTGTTGGATATAAGAATTGCCAAAGAAATAAATCTAGTAAGCTAATTATTATTGGATTGGAACCGATATCCCAAAACCAATTATTAATTCCAACAATAGCGATAATTAATAAAGTAAACCCTAAATAATTATTGGTTTTACTTCTGAAAAACTTTGAAAACAGAATTACTAAGCTTAAAACTAAGCAATGAAGTGTAGCCAAAAGTGAGACTGTCTCTAATAATGGAATATTGATTGATGACAAAAATTTAGATTATAGGTTTTATTAGTTTTTAATAATGTATTACGATATATTCATAGATAGTTAGTTGTGACTAAATATGTGATTTACATTCAGCAATATAATGATTCGCAAGAAAAGATCATCATTACGAGGTTTTATCAAATCCAAATATAGTTTACAAATAATGATTTCCAATCATTGAAAGGTTTGTTTTAACAATCTTTCCACACACATTATGCTTCCCTCCTACGTCGTCGCATAAAAAGTGTTCCATTAACATCGTAAAGAAACTTTTGGAGTAAATTTTTCAAGAAACTATGTAACTACTTTCGCTTTTAACCAAAGCTCAAGTTACATAACGCAGAACATTATAGTACAAATATACAGTAATTTCTGTATAGCCGTTTTTCAGGCTATTTACACATAATTATAGATATAGTGCCTTTAGGTTTATATCGATAGATATTATGTTAAAAGAAATTACGGCTAGTTAACTTTTAGGTTTATTTGATAGCTATAATTAGCCGTTATATAAAATAGCCGCTACCAAGTACTCGATTATTTTATAACACAATACTACATTACTATCTCAAATAACAATTGGATCTATTAAATTTTTAAAATCAATAGAAAAACATTTATTTGAAATAGGCTTAAATAAACAATCAAAAAAACCTTCTTACGTAATAAGGTATGCAACAAGAGAAAGTCAAAAGTTATATAAATATCTATATAAAGGAAAAACAGAACTTACAATTTGCAAAAGACAGGAGAAATTATATAAACAAAAATTTGAAATTTCTTGTTTTCAAAACACTTAATAAACATGTCAAGTTTTGATTAAAAAACACATCGTTTTTTACACTTATTAATAAGCATCATTGCGAGTTAACGAAGTAATCAGTTACTTATAGAGAGATTGCCACAGTTTACAAAAAAGTAAACTTCGCAATGACAATAAATTGCTATTCTTCTGTATCCGAAATATATTTACGCTCTTTTACTTTTTTAGAGCCTTCATACAATTCGTACTTTACAAATCGACATTCTAAATCAGCATTCTTTAAAGGAATACGTTTAGATGTACGTAACCCTACATGTTTTAACGCTTGTATATCAGAAGTAATTAACCAAGCTGTAGAGCCTGGGTAATTATGTTTAAGCGTATCCCCTATTTTTTTATAAAACTCTGGAATATCAATATTTAAACGCTCTCCATAGGGTGGGTTAAACAAAATTGTGGTGTTTCCGAAAACTTCTTTAGTAGAATTAAAAAAGTTAACATGATGTACGCCAATAAAGTCATCTAGGTTCGCGTTTTCTACATTCGCTTTTGCTTTTTGTACAGCAGATGGCGCTTTATCAAATCCCATAATTTTAAAATGAGAAGATCGTATTTTCTTTAATAATGCATCTTGAATGGTAAAATACAGGTCTTCATCGTAATCTTTCCAATTCTCAAAAGCAAATAGTTTTCTATTGATATTTGCTGGAATATTATTGGCAATCATTGCAGCTTCGATCAAAATGGTACCAGAACCACACATAGGATCAATAAAGTTTTCATCTCCAGTATAGCCCGATAATAAAACCATTCCTGCTGCCAAGACTTCGTTTATAGGCGCAATATTAGTAGCAGTTCTATAGCCACGTTTATGCAAAGAATCTCCCGAAGAATCTAAAGAAACCGTTAACCAATCTTTTTGAATATGAATATGGATTTTTAAATCTGGGAAATCTAAATCTACATTAGGTCTTTTGCTATATTTATGTCTAAAATAATCTGCGATTGCATCTTTAGATTTTAAAGAAATATAATGTGAATTTGAAGTGAAATTCTTAGAATTCACAACTGCTCCAATAGCAAAAGTACCTTCTACATCTAAATATTTTTCCCATTTAATTTTCTGAATAGACTCATATAAATCTTCTTCATCAAAAATTTTACTCGTCTTAATAGGTTTTAAAATCCGAACAGCTGTACGTAACGCAATATTTGCTTTGTACATAAAACCAGTATCACCTCTAAAAGAAACACTTCTAACTCCTTCCTTTATATCTTGTGCTCCTAGTTTTTTTAACTCATCTGCAAGCACACTTTCTAAACCAAAAAGCGTAGTTGCCGTCATTTTAAAATCTTTGTTCATATTGCAAAAATAATTTAATACCTTTGATTATACTCCCTTTTTAATACTTAATCTATATTATTATGAAAAATAAATTCGTACAACTAATCGTATTTACTTTTTTGTTATCTAATACATTTTTAGTTGGTCAACAATGGCAAAGAACTGGAGGCCCAATTGGTGGATTAGGATATAACATTAAAATTCACCCTACTAATAATCAAATAATTTATATTACAGATGCATTTAGTGGCGTGCATAAAAGTAGCGATGGAGGAACAACTTGGGTTCCCAAAAATAACGGAATAACCTCTAGAACTGGGATTTCTGATGATGCCATACCCGTTTTTACTATTGCTATAGATCAAAATAATCCGACAACTATTTGGGCAGGAACACAATTTGATAGCGGAATTTTTAAATCCTCAGATTCGGCTGAAAATTGGATAAAAAAAACAAACGGGATTACCGAAACTAATATCGTCTTTAGAGAGATTAGTGTTGTAAATGGTGATTCTAATATTGTATATGCAAGTGGCGAAGTTCCTACTGGGAATCAAGGAAATGAATTTGAAAAAGTAAAAGGTGTTATCTATAAAACCATTGATGGTGGAGAAAATTGGGTTAAAATTTGGGAAGGAGATAGTTTAGCTAGATGGCTTTGTATTGGTGCAAATCCTACTAATTTAGTTTCTTCAACAGGTATTTTTGATAGAGAAGCAAATAATATTACTGGTGTTGGAATATTAAAATCCACAGATGGTGGTGCAAGTTGGAATCCATCTAATACAGGAATTACTGGAAGTCTATTTGTTGGCGGAATGTCAGATTCTGCAACTCCAGGCTTATTATATATTGCAACAGGAAATAATGCTGAAAATAATTATCCTACGCCCATAAAAGGAGGAGTATTTAAATCTACAAATGGTGGAACAAGTTGGACTCAAGTAATCGCCCCAACCGATGTTATTTTACCTGGATATTCAGAAGCAATTTTTACAGCTGTAAAAATTGCGCCTTCTAACAATGATATAGTATATGCGGCAAGTGACTATGCTTTTTATAAAAGTATTGATGGAGGAGCTACTTGGACAGGACATCGAGGAGGTACACCAACCTCTCCTCAATCTTGGGGACCTCCAGGAATTAGAGCCGGAGTTCCTATTGAAATTACCATAGATAAAACAAATCCAGATATTTTATATGCTGCAAATTATGGTGGAGGAATTTTTAAATCAATAGATGGTGCAAAAACATGGACTACTTTAGGAAAAGGATATACAGGAGCTACAATTCATAAAATTGCCGTTGACAATCAAAATTCATCAGGTTTTATAGCAGTTGGTAGAAGTGGTCCTTTTAAATCTTCAAATAATGGAGATACTTATACGGGATTATTTTATGGAGATGCGGGAGGTTCTGCTGAATGGTATTCAGCAGCAGTTCATCCAACAAATAGTGACACAATGTTTGTTACTGATGAACATGAAGGTTTAATTTTTAAAAGTACAGATGGAGGACAAAATTGGACAACAAAATTTGACCATCCTAATGCTAATGCTGGTGCTTTTACTGATAGACATGGAGTAAAAGAAATTGCTATTAGTCAAAGCAATCCAAATGTAATGTATGCAGGTTTTGCATATCAGTTTTTCTATAATAATCCAGAAGATACTAATATTCAAGATAGTTATGGGGTTTATAAATCTATTGATGCTGGGGAAACTTGGACAGAAGTTGGAGGTCTAGCTTCAATACCAAATACAAATCTAAATATTACTGCATTAGCTATAAATTCTACTGATGAAAACAATGTTTATGTTGGTTTAAGAGAAACTATAGGTTCTGGAATATATCATTCTACAGATGGAGGTACAACATGGATTCCAATAGGTTTAAACCTAGTCGATAAGAGTATATTTAGTATCACCTTAGCAGAAAATAATTCAGTTATCTATGTTGGCACAAAAGATAATGGTGTTTATAAATCTACTGATAATGGTACTAATTGGACGCAATTATTAGATGGCTCTGGAAATAAAATCATTACTAACGTAAAAGTAAACCCAGGTAATAAAAATCATATTGTAGCTTCTGATATGCGTTCAGGAATTTATGCAAGTACAAACGGGGGTCAAAATTGGGTACTTACTAATACAGGACTTGATAATAGAGCTGTAACTACCTTAGAATTTTCTAGAGATGGTAGCAATTTATTTGCAGGTACTTTTGGTGGAGGAATCTTCACTTTTAATACTTCTTCTCTTAACCTAACTTCTGATCAAATCTCTTTTGTAAAAAATGTATATCCAAATCCTGCAAATGATAAAATTAAATTAGATTTGCATTCTGTAATTTCTGCGGAAATGAAGATTGTTTTTTATGATATTACAGGAAAAAAAGTAATTGAAAAAAAATACACTAATGTTAGTAATTCTTTACTAATTGATACGTCAAACCTAAAAAAAGGATTGTATATTTTAGAAGTAAGAAATAAGAATAACACACATTATAAAAGTAAAATTTTAATTGAATAACTCCCAAAAAGATTGGTTTACCGATTGGTTTAATACCAAATATTATCACATTTTATACAAAAATAGAGATGATTCTGATGCGCAATTATTTATGCGAAATATCACTGATTTTCTAAAACTTCCTTTAACAACTCATATTCTTGATTTGCCTTGTGGAAAAGGACGTCATGCTGTTTTTTTAAACAAATTAGGTTATAAAGTTACTGGTGGAGATTTATCTAAAAATAGTATTCAATCTGCTAAGAAATTTGAAAATGACAGCTTACATTTTAAAGTGCATGATATGCGTAAGCCTTTTAGACAAAACTATGATGCTATTTTTAATTTGTTCACTAGTTTTGGTTATTTTGATGATGATAAAGAAGATGTATTAATTCTTGATAATATAAAACAAGGATTAAATAAAGACGGATATTTTGTGTTTGACTTTATGAATGTGTTAAAAGTAAAAAACAATCTTGTTGAAAAAGAAGTTAAAGAAATTGACGGTATTTCATTTAATATTCAGCGTGAAATTGTAGATGGATTTATTCAAAAACATATTTCTTTTAATGCTGATAATGAGGATCACTCCTACACTGAACGTGTAAAGTATTTAGAATCTGAAAAATTAATTTCATATTTTAAAGAAGTTGGATTTTCAATAGAACATATTTTTGGAGATTATGATTTATCTTCGTTTACTAATAATTCTAATAGACTAATTTTAGTAGCTAAATGACCTATTTATTATTAATTTTATCTGTAGTCTTTGGAGCTGTTTTGGTAGTTTTATCAAAACCTAGCAATAAAATTGTACGTTTATTATTAGCCTTTAGTGGTGCCTATTTACTCTCCGTAACTATTCTACATCTTTTACCTGAAGTCTATAGTGGAACTACTAATTATAAACAATTAGGAATTTTTATTCTATTAGGAATTATTTTACAATCTGTTTTAGAATCTTTCTCAAAAGGTGCAGAACATGGACATATTCATGTACATACCGACGGAAAACAATTTCCTACCTTATTATTTGTGAGTTTATGCTTGCATGCCTTTTCTGAAGGATTGCCAATTCATCATTCTGGAGATAATTTATTATGGGCTATTGTAGTGCATAAAATTCCGATTGCCATTGTTTTAACAACTTTTTTAATTCATGCTAAATTTGCTAAACAAACTATTATTTTATTTTTAACAGTGTTTGCATTTATGAGTCCTTTAGGAGTTTTATTGGCAGATATTGTTCCTTTTTTAACAACCTATACAAAAGAAATTACAGCTTTAATTATTGGTGTTTTCTTACATATTTCTACCATTATACTTTTTGAAAGCACTGAAAATCATAAATTTAACTTTCAAAAGTTTATGGCCATTCTTCTAGGTGTTCTACTGACTATTTTTACTTTATAGTTTTTCTACTTATATTTAGGTACTAAAATATACTTATTTGTAGGTATAAAATTGCTTTATAGTTTTTTGATATTTGGAGTATTATTAATCTTAAAAAATAATTAAAATGGAAAACCAATATGAACAATTATTATTAGGTTCAATTGATCTTAATGAAACTTTTCATTATCAATTTATGTATGCAAGTCAAAACTATGGAACCTTTTATGCAATTTATGGTAAAATAAGTGAAGATAAAGCGTCTTTATCTTTAGAATTAGTAAATTACAAAGGACCAATTAATTTAGGTTTTGCTACTAAAAACTCATTAGAAGATAAGAATAAATCTAAAGTCGATGGAGATATTTTAAAGATTGCAATTGAAGTGCAAGGGCTTTCTACGAATAAATCTACCACTTTAAAATTAAATAATGTAACTGACATTAGTAATTCAGATACGATTTTTATAGAACGTTTTCTTCATCCCTTAAATAAAGTTAGTAGCCCTTTTTCCTCAATGGTTTTTGATAGTGAATTCTATTATAGAAGTGGTGAAAATATTATTCCAAATAATAGAAATAAATCTGTTAAGGAATTAATAGGTAAATTCATTAACACTCCTTTAACAACAGATAAAAAAAATAAGCTTGCTGCTACTGGTGGAAATTGTAAAACTTCATTATTGAATATTATAAAATAATAATTTGAGAAAACACATGTTTTTGTTGTTTTTAATTATGTTTCTTCAGAATAATTTTTCACAAAATCATTCTGAAGATTACTCATATTTGGATAAATATTTTGAGAATTTAAAAAAATTAGAATTTAAAAAAGCTCATAATATTAATTTAGAAAACAAATCATCAGTTAATGAATTAATCAACCTACTAACAAAAATTATTGCTGATAATGGCACTTCTTTAATTTCAGAAATGGAATTAAAAATTAAAGAGTTTAAAGTTATTAAATCGAATTCTAAAATAAATAATTCATTGCAGAATTTAATTAAAGGCTATTTACTATTAAATTATAAAAAAGATAGAGTTAATTCATTTAAATATTTTAGAAATGCATGCTTAATAGGTTTAAAAGCAGGAAATAAACCATTAATTAAGTACAGCTTACTTTCAATTTTACACTTTTACGCCGAAGGTTCACTTCAAAATGATGGTAAATATAAAAATCACTTAAATAAATATAAAGAATTATGTGAGGATGGAATTGATTGGCTTTATTATTATAATTATAAAAATAAGCTTTATGGACAATCGAAAACATATGATGAGAATCGAAAAAAATCTAGTAATATTGAAAAAAGTCTAATTCACAAATTTGATTCCTTAGTTGCTACATTTAAACAACAATATAAACCACTTTTATTCTATTATATTCAAAAAGGAAATTCCATTATCTGGGAAAAACCAAACCTTGCTGAAAAATTTTACTTGAAAGCTTGGAATTTAACAACAAATGAAAAATATTATAAAACTAAAAAACTAAGTATTTTATTTCACTTTTCTAGAGTAAGTACTAAAAAAAACGAGCACAATAAAGGGTTAAGTTACCTTAAAACCGCTTATAGTTTTATAAATGTTAACGATAGTTTGGATAATATTTTTTATATAAATGCTTATAAGGCTGGTCATTTTTACAATTTAAAAGAATATGATTCTGCATTTATTTATGAAAGAAAAGCACGTTTTTCAAGTTATAACTTAAATTTTCAAAAGCATTATACTGAAGTCTCAAAAGTTAGAGAAGAATTAAATTCTAAAGATAAAGAAATTGAGAATTTACAATTAAAACAAGATAACTTAGAAATTGAAAACAAACGTAAACAAAACAGCAACTTTTTAATAGGTTCTCTCCTATTTATTTTGTTTGGCGGTACTATTGGTTATTTAAATCTTAAAAACTCGCGTAAAAAACGATTACTTGCTTTACAACAAAAGGAACTAGAAAAGCAAAAGAACATTACATTAATAAAAGAACAAGAGTTGACCACTATTAATGCTATGGTAGATGGTCAAGAAAAAGAACGCAAACGTATTGCAGAAGATTTACACGATAATATTGGTAGTGTTTTAGCAACCTTAAAATTACATTTTGAGAATTTAAAAATTAATAGAGAGAAAAAACATTTTAATCAAGAAGAGTTATATCAAAAAACGGAAGGATTAATTGATGAAACCTATAAGAAAGTCCGGAGTATTGCACATGCAAAAAATGCTGGAGTTATTGCAAATCAAGGTTTATTGGTTGCCATACAAATGATGGCAGAAAAAATATCATCTGCAGATAAAATTAATATTGTGGTAATAGATTACGGTTTAGACAAACCAATTGATAACAGTCTAGAAATAAGTGTGTTTAGAATAGTACAAGAATTGACTACCAATATTATTAAACATGCAGAAGCAACCAATGCTACTATTAATCTTGCACATTATGATGATCATCTAAATATTATTATAGAAGACAACGGAAAGGGGTTTGATATAAATAAAATCAATCTTAAAAACGGTATGGGTATTAGTTCTATTAAAACTAGAATAGAACATTTAGAGGGTACTTTTGAAATTGATTCTACCCTCAAAAAAGGGACTTCTACGATAATTAATATTCCTATTTCTTAAATTACTTAGTAATGGGTATTAAAAATGTAACCCATTTTTAATATTTTTATCATTAAATTAACCCCTTAAATATATTTACCTATGATTACTGTTGCTATGGCAGAAGACCATCAAATGCTTATCGATGGCGTAAAGTCTTTTTTCGAATATGATGAAGATATCAATATTATTGGAGCAGTCAATAATGGCGAAGAGTTAGTGAAGCTAGTTTCTTTAAAGCAGCCTAAAGTTGTAATTACAGATATTAGAATGCCAATAATGGATGGTATTCAAGCTACAAAAAAGATTAAAAAGAAATTTCCTCATATTTTTGTTCTCGCGATGACTATGTTTGATCAACCAGATGCTATTAAACAAATGTTAGATGCTGGTGCAACGGGTTATATTCTAAAAAACTCTGGAATTAAAATGCTTTCTAAAGCGATTAATACGGTTGCAAACGGAGAAACATTCTTTGATCCTAATGTAGCTTTTAATTTTATGAATGATTACATCGATAAAAATGTTGTGATAGGTAAATCTGATAAAGTAGTTTTATCATCTAGAGAAAGAGATATTTTAACTTTAATTGCTAACGGAAAAACCTCCAAACAAATCTCTGAAGAATTATTTATTGCAAAAACCACGGTTGATACCCATAGAAAAAATATGATTCGAAAACTTAAACTAGCTACTGGAAATGAATTAATTAAGTATGCTATTGATAAAAAATATCAGTTTTAAATTCATTATATACCTACATATAAGTATTGCGACAATATTTATTAAAGCATACTTTTGTAATGAATAATCAAAAACTTATTTATTATGAAAAGAGGAATACTTTATTTATTTGTTTTTTTTATTAGTTCTTTAAATGCACAAAAGATATTAATAAAGAAAAATACTTCAAAATTTAAAAAAAACCACCATTTTGATGTAAAAAAAAGAATTGATAATCCTGATAAAATAAATAAAACCTTATCGGTTATCCCTCCTAAAAAGGTGCAAAAAAGAATACGCACTATTTCAAATAATTTTTCTGTAGAAAATGCAACATTAGTTAACTCTAGCCCATTCCATAACTATTCTATAGACATTTTTAGTTCACCTTTATCAAAAGGTGGTCAAAGTGGCTGTGATATTATTGGTTTTAATTTAATTTATTATAAATTTAAAGCTGAAAATGATGGTGTTGCATCTGCTAAAATCTATGATAATTTTAATAGTATCGGAAATTCGTTTGTTATTTTTTACAAAGCAGAAGACCTAAACATCACAAATGAGAGTCAATTATCTTTAATTTCCAATTGTGAATTAGGACAAAATACAAGTGTTAATGTTACAAAAGATACTGCATATTATATTGCAATCTACAGAAGCGATCAATTTAGTTCTGATATAGAAATAAATATCCCATTAGATGTTTCAGTTACTGAAAAAAGTAATTTAACCCAATTATACAATAGCTTAAATGGTGATAATTGGACAAATAATTCTAACTGGAATTCTACAGAACCAGTATCTTTTTGGAATGGAATTACAGTTAAAGACGGTTTTGTTCAAAAAATTAAATTAGATAGAAATAATATCACTGGTGTAATTCCGAATATTTTAAATAATTTTTCTACTCTGGAAGAATTTTCTATTTATTATAATAATTTTAAAGGTACTGTACCAGATTTAAGTTCAATGAATTCATTGAAAATAGTTGATATAAGGTACAATGATTTTTCTTTTGAGGATATAGAAACCAATTTTAATAGTAATAAAAATTTACCTAGTTTTTATTATGAAAGACAAAATTTAAAAGATGATTTTGAAGAGCACCAAGTTAAATTAGGAGATTCTAAGACATTGGAAATGAAAATCGTACCAGGAACAAATGTTACTTATCAGTGGTATAGAGACAGATATGGATTAAATGATGTTATTATAGAAGGAGCTACTTCAAATATTTATGAAGTCCAGAATATTAATGATATGGATATGGATGATTATTACTGTATCGCTTCAAGTAGCACATTACCAGAGTTAAAACTATTTAGAAATTTAGTTAAGCTTAAAGGAAAAGTTTCTGAAGAACAAAGAAATGCATTAATTGCTATTTATAATTCAACCAATGGAGATAATTGGACACATAAAGATAATTGGTTAAGTGAAACTGAACCAATAGATAATTGGTATGGTATAAAAGTTACAGGAAATAGAGTAGTTAGAATCAATTTAAATAATAATAATTTGTTAGGGAAAATACCAAAAGATATTTCCGCCTTAAAACATTTAGAATCAATTTCTTTTTACGGAAATAAATTATTAGAAGAATTACCTCCCGAATTAGGTGTTCTAACAGATTTGAAATTACTAGATTTAGGTGGCAATAGTTTTACTGGAGAAATACCAGAAACTTATGCTAATCTTAATAAATTAAATCATCTTTGGTTAGATTCAAATGAATTGATAGGTGATGTTCCAGAATACTTTAGCACTTTTACAAATCTAAATAATCTTGTTTTAAACAATAATAATTTTAGTGGAAAACTTTCAAAGTTTCCAAATTTAAAATTGCTAAATATATCATATAATAGGTTTCAATTTAAAGATTTAGAAGATGAGTTTAATTTCTACAAAACATTAGAATCTAGTTGGAATAACAATTCTTATTATTCGCCACAAAAAAATGTTAGTGAGGAAATTCATCATTTAATTACTCCTGGTGAAAATTTATCACTTAGCGTTACTGTATCTGGAAGTGAAAATTCTTATCAATGGTATAAAGGAAATAATATTATTAGTGGTGAAACCAATGCTTCAATTAACTTAACTAATATTGAATCAAATCAGTTTGGTGCATATCATTGTAAAATAAAAAACACTTTAATTCCTGAATTAATTTTAGAATCTGGCACTTTTTTTATTGGACTTGATCCAGTAACACACCCTGATTATAATGCATTAGTAGCCTTATATAATAGCACTTCTGGTGTAACTTGGGAAAATAACTCAAATTGGTTAGACAGAAATAAAACGATAAATTCTTGGTATGGTATATCAATGGAAAATGATAGAGTTAAATTTATAAATTTACATGACAATAATTTAATTGGAAAAATTCCAAATGAAATTGGAAATTTAGAATTTTTAAATACACTTCAATTATCAGGAAATCAAAATCTTTATGGAGAAATACCAAGTGGGATTGGAAACTTATCTAATTTAGAATGGTTATCTCTCTATAATTGTAGTTTGTGGAATGACGTACCCGATAGTTTAAACAACTTATCAAACTTAAAATATTTAGGCTTATTTAATAATCAACTTACAGGTAAAATTCTAGAAAATATTGATAGCTTGACTAAGCTTAAATATATAGAAATTAATAATAATGCATTTGATGGATCAATTTCTAATTCTATAGTGAGTTTTAATTCACTAGAAAGCTTATTAATAAATGGTAATTATTTTAGTGGTAATATACCAGATTTTTCAAAAAACACGAATCTTATTTACCTTTATATTAATGATAATAAATTCCAATTTGGAGATTTTGAAGATGAATTTTCTGAATATCAATCAAGTTTTGTGTTTTCATATGCACCACAAAAATATTTAGATAAAAATGTAGATAAAAGTTTAGCTATTAATGAATCTTATACTTTTATATCTGATGTTTCTGGAACCAATAATACATATTTCTGGTTCAAAAGAAATAGTGATGGTAGTAAAAGAGTTGTAAGTTATGACAAAGATTTTACATTAAAAATAACTTCTGAAGATGATTATGGTGATTATGATCTAGAAGTCACAAATTCAAACATAACTAATCTATTATTAACTTCTTATCCTTTTACAGTTGGCCCAAATGCAAATACGCATCCAGATTTCACAGCTTTAAAAGCTATTTATGATAGTACAAATGGAGCAGAATGGACTAGAAAATGGGATTTGACTTCCCCAATTTCTACTTGGTCAGGAATTACATTTAATGATGATAATAGAATTGAAATTTTAGACTTAACATATAATAATTTAAAGGGGAATTTACCTTCTGAAATTAGCGATTTAACAACTTTAAAGCAATTTTGGATTTTTGATAACTTAGGTATTACTGGAAATGTACCTTTAGAACTTTGGAAACTAAATAAGCTAACTCATTTATTAATTGGGTATACAAATTTAAAATTACCAAATGGTATTCCTCAAGAAATTAAAAACATGCAAGAATTAGAATGGTTAAACTTATCTAAAATTTCTTTACAATTACCTTTACAGGAAGAACTTTATAAACTACCAAAACTAGATAAACTTAGAATTCAAGATTGTCAAATAAAAGGGAATTTACCAAAAGAATTTGCAGAAATTAATGATATTTTTGCAGATAGAAATGAATTTGAAGGTGAAATACCTATAGAAATTATAAATAAAAAAGGAAATAAAAGATTAAGTATACAACTAAATTATTTTGATTTTTCAGATCTTCAACCTTTAGTCGAAGCTAACGGGTATGAATTTTTAGGTTACTCCCCACAATTCACTAGAGATGAGGCTATAGAAACAACAATAGCACCAGGTGAAGATATCACGTTTGTTGTTGATGATCAAGGAATAAATAGAATAGGTCATCAGAAGAATGCTACAGGAAACATATATCAATGGTTCAAAAATAATATATTAATATCTGGAGCAAACAAAAATAGTTTTACAATTAGTAATGCTAAAGAATCTGATAATGGTATCTACCATTGTGAAATAAAAAACAGTTTAGTAAACGATTTGGTTATTAGAAGGGCAAATATTACTCTTAAAATTGATGCTACTGCTGTATTGACTAATGATATATTAAATGAAGTTAGTATATATCCTAATCCTGTTAATAATAAATTTATTATTCATTTAAATAATAAATTAAATGCTGATTTAAGTATTTATGATATTACTGGAAAAGAAGTGATTAAGAGAAAATTAAACTCAAAAACAACAGAAGTTAGTGTTTTAAATCTTAAAAAAGGTCTTTATTTTGCTTCAATAATTTCAGAAAACAAAAAAATAATTAAAAAAATAATTAAAATATAAAATAGTTATTTACTTTTCCCAAAAGAGGTTGATTTTTTAAATCAACCTCTTTTTTTATAAAATTTTAAATCTAATTAGCCACTTCATTAATAAACTTAATACGCATTAAACGAAGTTCTTCCTCATCATAATCCCCATCAAATTCATCTAAAGCTTCTTCAATATCGTCAGTTTCAGCTTCCATAAAATACTCATGAATCTCTTCTTGCTGTTCTTCATCTAATAAATCATCTAAAGAATAATCGATATCTAATTTTGTTCCAGAAAAAATAATGACCTCCATTTCTTTAATCAACTCACTCATTGTGAGTCCTTTTGATTTAGCAATGTCATCTAAAGGTAATTTTCTATCAGTATTTTGAATAATGTATAATTTTAAGCCAGATTTTACGCCTGTACTTTTAACTATTAAATCATCTGGACGAATGATATCATTTTCTTCAACATAAACGTTGATTAAATTTATAAACTCCTTACCAAATTTTCTTGCTTTCCCTTCTCCCACTCCATGTACCGTAGAAAGTTCTTCTAATGTAATAGGATATTTTAACGCCATATCATCTAAAGAAGGATCTTGAAAAACAGCAAAAGGCGGTACACCTTGCTTTTTTGCAGCTTTTTTTCTAAGATCTTTAAGCATAGAAACTAATTTAGCATCTGTTGTACCTCCGTTAGATTTTGCATTGGTAATTATTGAATTATCATCTTCTCGATCATAAATATGATCTTCAGTCATTAAAAAAGTAGTTGGATTTTTTAAATATTCCAAAGCATTATCAGTCACTTTTAAAACTCCGTATTGTTCAATTTCTTTACGTAAATAACCAGAAACGAGTAACTGTCTAATTAATGCCATCCAATAATGTGGCTCTCTGTCTTTACCTATTGCAAAAAATGGTTGCGCTGGAGTTCTATGTGATTTTAACATCGCATTTTCTATACCAGCCAACGTATTTACAATTTCTTTAGATTTATATTTTTGATTCGTTTTGCTAACTACTTCTATTACTTTTACAACATTGTCTTTTGCTTCGTGCTTCTTTTTTGGATTTTTAGTATTATCATCCATTTCTGCTCCTAAGCCATTAATCTCGTCAAATTCTTCACCAAAATAATGCAGAATATATTTTCTTCTGTTCATAGAAGTTTCCGCATAACCAACAACCTCTTGCAACAAAGCATGACCGATTTCCTGTTCAGCTACAGGCTTATTAGCCATAAATTTTTCTAATTTCTCTATATCTTTATAGGCATAAAAAGCTAAACAATACCCTTCTCCATCATCTCTACCCGCTCTACCAGTTTCTTGATAATAACTTTCTAAACTTTTTGGGATATCATGATGAATAACATATCGTACATCTGGCTTATCTATTCCCATTCCAAAAGCAATGGTAGCTACAACTACATCACAATCTTCCATTAAAAACATATCTTGATGCTTAACACGTGTTTTTGCATCTAAACCTGCATGATATGGAACAGCATTTATGCCATTAACTTGTAATATTTGTGCTATTTCTTCTACTTTTTTTCTACTTAAACAATAAATAATTCCAGATTTACCTATTCGCTGTTTTACAAATCGGATAATATCTTTTTCTACTTCTTTTGTTTTTGGTCTTACTTCATAAAATAAATTAGGTCTGTTAAAAGATGCTTTAAAAGTTCTAGCATCACTCATACCTAATGTTTTTAAGATATCTTCTTGTACTTTCTCTGTTGCAGTTGCAGTTAGTCCTATAATTGGAACATCATCAATTTGACTGATGATCGTTTTTAAATTTCTATATTCTGGTCTAAAATCATGTCCCCATTCAGAAATACAATGTGCTTCATCTATAGCCACAAAAGAAATTTTTTGTGTTCTTAAAAATGAGGCGTACTCTTCTTTTATCAAAGATTCTGGAGCTACATATAATAATTTAGTAATACCATTATTAATATCTTCTTTTACCTGAGCTATTTCTGTTTTATTTAAAGACGAATTTAAAACATGTGCTATTCCTTTATTTTCAGAAATACCACGTATGGCATCCACTTGATTTTTCATCAACGCTATTAATGGAGAAACAACTATTGCTGTTCCCTCTTTAATAAGTGCTGGTAATTGATAACAAAGTGATTTTCCACCACCAGTGGGCATAATTACAAATGTATTTTCATTATTTAAAATACTTGCAATTACTTCTTCTTGTAATCCTTTAAATTTATTAAATCCAAAGAACTTTTTTAAAGGCCCGTATAAATCCATTTTACTGTTCTCCATTATATGTTTAAAAGTGTAAAATAACCAAATCTAATTTACAAAAAATATAATTGTAAAAAACAATCGATTGTTTATTTAGTTTCTTTACAGAAAATATTTACGTTCCATAAAATATTAGCTACTTTTACAATCTATTATAAACAGACATACTTTATACCTTGAACGACATAAAGAATATTTTGGGGATTGCTAAAGAGACTATACTTATTGAAAGTAAAGCTATAGCTAATTTAGTAAATTTAATTGATTCTGATTTTGAAAATGCAATTAAGTTTATTTTAAAAGCAAAAGGTAGAGTAATTGTTACCGGAATTGGTAAAAGTGCAAATATTGCCACTAAAATTGTTGCTACTTTTAATTCTACAGGTACACCTGCTATTTTTATGCATGCTGCAGATGCAATTCATGGCGATTTAGGAATTATTCAAGAAAATGATGTCGTAATTTGTATCTCTAAAAGTGGAAATACTCCTGAAATAAAAGTTTTAGTTCCATTGATTAAGAATTCTAACAATAAAGTAATTGCAATTACTGGAAATAAAGACTCTTTTTTAGGTAATAATGCTGACTTTACCTTAAATACATATGTAGAAAAAGAAGCATGTCCTAATAATTTAGCTCCTACTACAAGCACTACTGCTCAATTAGTTATGGGCGATGCGTTAGCCGTTTGTTTATTGAAATTAAAAGGTTTTACAGATACTGATTTTGCAAAATATCATCCAGGTGGCGCATTAGGAAAACGATTATATTTAAGAGTAGATGATTTAATTAAAAATAATGAGCAACCAAAAGTTAATCCTAACGATTCAGTTTCTGAAGTAATTATCGAAATTTCTGAAAAAAGATTGGGTGTTACTGCCGTTATAAATGATGATGATACCATTTTAGGTATTATTACTGATGGTGATATAAGAAGGATGTTGAAAAAAACAACCAAAATTGATGCGTTAACTGCCAAAGATATTATGAGTAAAAACCCAAAATCAATTTCTAAAAACGATATGGCTATTGATGCTTTAGAAACTTTAGAAGAGAATTCTATTACTCAAATTTTAGTAACTAATGATGAAAATAAATATGTTGGTGTTGTTCATTTACATGATTTATTAAAAGAAGGTATTTTTTAATATGGCACAAAAAGAAATGTCTTTTTTATCCCATCTTGAAGAGTTAAGATGGCACTTAGTTAGAAGCGCAGCTGTAATTTTTATTGTTGCAATTGTCTTATTTGTTTTTCAGACAGAAGTCTATGAAAATTTCTTATTTGCGCATAAAAAACCAGATTTTATCACCTATAGATTCTTTTGCGAATTATTTACGAGCATAGGAATAGATACAAACTTTTGCAATCTACAATTCCCAGAGAAACTACAAAGTTTAGCGTTAACACAGCAGTTAATGAATTCTATCTGGACATCTATGATTTTAGGATTAATCATAACCTTTCCTTATGTTTTATGGGAAGCATGGCGTTTTATTACACCAGGTTTACATCAAAATGAAGTAAAAAAATCTAGAGGATTTATTTTAATAGCTTCTCTCCTATTCTTTTTAGGTGTATTATTTAGCTTTTTTGTTATCGTACCTATGTCTATTTACTTTTTCTATAATTATCAAATTACTGATATGATAGAAAACAATTTTAAAATGGAATCATATATTAGCCTAGTTACTAATACATTACTAGGTGTTGCTTTAATTTTTGAATTACCAGTATTGATTTATTTTTTATCAAAAATTGGATTGGTAACACCAGAATTCTTAAAAAAATATAGAAAACACGCATTAGTATTGGTATTAATTTTATCAGCAATTATAACACCGCCAGATATCGCAAGTCAAATAATTGTATCTGTACCTGTAATGTTATTATATCAAATAAGTATTATTGTATCTAGAATGGTAATAAAAAAACAAGAAAAGAAAGTTTAATCGTTTAAGAGTAATTTAAGAATTCTAAAAAATTCAATGTTTACTTTTACAAAGTTATATAGTTTAACAATAAAGCATGATTTTAAGAGCCGATAACATTCAAAAGATTTATGGAAGCCGTAAAGTGGTAAAAGGTATTTCTTTACAAGTTGAACAAGGTGAAATTGTAGGCCTTTTAGGCCCAAATGGTGCTGGTAAAACAACTTCTTTCTATATGATTGTTGGTATGATTAAACCAAATGCTGGTAATATTTATTTAGATGATGAAGAAATTACCGATGCTGCCATGTACAAACGTGCACAAAAAGGAATTGGGTATTTAGCGCAAGAAGCATCAGTTTTTAGAAAGTTATCTGTTGAAGACAATATTATGTCGGTTTTACAATTTACTGACCTATCTAAAAAAGAACAAGAGCATAAATTAGAATCATTAATTGAAGAGTTTAATATTGGTCATGTTCGTAAAAATAGAGGAGATTTATTATCTGGTGGAGAGCGTAGAAGAACTGAAATTGCTCGCTGTTTAGCTTCTGATCCTAAATTTATTTTGCTAGATGAACCTTTTGCTGGTGTAGATCCTATTGCTGTTGAAGATATACAAAGTATTGTTGCACATTTAAAGGATAAAAATATTGGTATTTTAATAACAGATCATGATGTACAAGCTACTTTAGCGATTACAGATAGAACCTATCTAATGTATCAAGGAGGAATTTTAAAAGAAGGAATTCCTAAAGATTTAGCTGAAGATGAATTAGTACGAAAAGTGTATCTAGGAAAAGATTTTGAGCTAAAAGAAAAGAAGTTTTAATTATTTAAGTTTTTAATAGCAATATTAAATTTAAAGCAGACTCCACTTTCATCTACTTTTTTATTTTCTAACACTATATTCCCTCCTAAACGTTGTACAATAGATCTAACTGTTGCTAATCCGATACCTGTATTTTCTGCATTCGCATCATCTAATGTTTCAAACATTACAAATATCTTTTCCCAATATTTTTCTGGTATTCCAGGTCCATTATCTTCAAACGTAAAATTATAACTATCATTAGTAACATCCATTTTTATCTTAATAATACATTTTTCTTTATTATTAAATTTCTTAGAATTTGAAATTAGATTTTGAAAAACCTGTACCAAGCCTATTTTTGAATGTTCAATAATTTTATCCATTCCAATCATTTCAATATTAAAAGGATAATCGATATCAGAATTGTTAGAAATTGTTTCTATTAATTCTTTAATATTAAATTTAGAAAACTTAATTTCTTCATTGGTTACTTTTGTGTATGCTAAAATTTCTTCAATCAAAGTATCCATATAAACAGCTCTAGAAGAAATTAAATCTATCCATTCTTTAGCTTTAGAATCTTTAAATATCGTATTGTAATCTTCTTTTAAAAAGTCGATTAATGAATTGATACCTCTAATAGGTGTTTTTAAATCGTGTGTTAAGCGATATGCGAAATGATTTAATTGATCATTTAATCGTAAAACCTCTTTATTTGCTTTTTTAAGTTTGGCATTCTTTTTTCTTAATTCCAATAGAACCATTACTTGTTTAGCAAGTGCTTTTAATGAATCCTGTTGCCCTTGGGTTAAGTTTTTTCTTGGTTTATTATCAATAACGCATAAAGTTCCTAATGTATTTCCGTCTGCTGTATTAAGAGGAGCACCAGCATAAAAAATTACATTTGGATCTCCCTTAGTAATAGGATTATCAAAAAAGCGTTCATCTTTACTTGCATCAGGAATAATAAATAATTCGTCTGGTTGATTAATTGCATGGGCACAAAAAGCGACATCTCTTGATGTTTGATTTGAATCTAATCCATGATGTGATTTAAACCATTGTCTTTCTGGATCTACCAAAGAAATTAAAGCAATTGGTGTATCACAAATTTCTGAAGCAATTTTGGTAATAGCATCATATTCTTCTTCTGGTAAAGTATCTAATACATCATAACTAAATAATGATTCTAAACGAGCATCCTCATTAGTTGGAACTATTGGTTTTTTCATTTATTTAATTTCAAATTAGTTATGACAGAAATTAAGATATAAAGCAGAATGATTAAAGGTATTGCTATAAATTTAAAGAGCAATAAAAAAACTACAGATAGCACTAAAAACAAGTATTTAACTACGTTTTCTTTAATTCCAAAACCTTTAAATTTTAAAGAAAACAAAGGCAATTCAGCATTCATTAAAAAGCTAAATACTACTACAACAACTATTAAAAAATAATTATTTTGTATGATTTCGAGAAAAAATTGATTGTTTGCATATATACTAATTAACGGTAAAGAAATTACAAACAAAGCCATTGCTGGTGTTGGTACACCAATAAAAGAATCAGATTGTCTTGTATCAATATTAAATTTAGCCAATCGATAACAAGCAGCTAGAGTTAAAATTAATCCTATATATTGAATTGGATGAATTGTATCGTCTATCCAAGAAAAATGATCTAACCAAGTTTGGGAGTTATTTTCCCCCAACATTTTAAAAACAAATATACCGGGCACTACTCCACTTGTCACCATATCAGCTAAAGAATCTAACTGTTTTCCTAACTCACCTTGCACATTTAATAGTCGTGCAACAAAACCATCTAAAAAATCAAATGAAACACCGATTGCAAAAAATAAAGCAGCTTTTTCATAGTTTCCTTGGATCGCAAAAATTGTAGCTAAAGTTCCACAGAATAAGTTTCCTAATGTTAATAAATTTGGAATGTGTTTTTTAATGTTCATAAATTGAATGAATATCTACGAAAATATGAAATTTTAAAAGTTTTTATCATATTTTGTTATCATAAAATAATTTGATTGTTATATGCCGATTCTAGAATCTCAATTTATTCCTTCCCTTCCTTTTAAAAACGGACATTTTAATACCTTGTATCGTCCATATTTTATGAAAGATACTATTTCTTATCAAAGAAAAAGAATAACTACTTGGGATAAAGATTTTATAGATTTAGATTTCTCAACTGTTGGTTCAAAAAAATTAGGATTATTAATTCATGGTTTAGAAGGAAGCTCGGAATCTAATTACATGATTAAAACAGCTAAAAAACTAAATACTATCGGTCTAGATGCCATTTGCATGAATTTAAGAGGTTGCAGTGGTGAAGATAATTTACTTTTAAGTACGTACCATAGTGGAAAAACTGAAGATATAGATTTTGTAGTAAAACATATATTAGAAAATTATGAGTATGAAAATATTGTAATTATTGGCTTTAGTTTAGGAGGTAATTTAACATTAAAGTATTTAGGAGAATATGTTGCGTCATTATCATCAAAAATTAAAGGAGGAATTGCTACTTCTGTACCTATAGACATTGCCAGTGCAGAAAAAGAAATGGATAAGTTTAAAAACAAATTATACATGGAAATCTTTTTTAAAACGATGAAAAACAAAGTTTTAGAAAAGCATCATAAATTTCCAGAATATCAATTAGATAAAGACAAGTTATTTAAAGCAACAAAATTTAAGCATTTAGAACATCTTTATACAGTTCCTGTATTTGGTTTTGAAAGCCCGGAAGATTATTGGCAAAAAGCAAGTTCTAAACCCTATTTATCAAAAATTGATAGACCTACTTTATTAATCAATGCAAAAGATGATTCTTTTTTATCAAAAGAATGCTTTCCTTTTGAGGAAGCTAAAGCTTCTGAGTACTTTTATTTTACAGAAACAGAATATGGTGGACACTGCGGATTTATGTCTTCTTTTACTCAATCTGAAAACAACTGGCTAGAAAATAAAATAGCAATATTTATTCAGCAAAAAATTCAACTCTAATCTTCTTAAACAATATCTTTATAAATCATCAGTTATTTTAGTA
This sequence comes from Lutibacter sp. Hel_I_33_5, assembly GCF_007827455.1. Lineage (NCBI taxonomy): Bacteria > Pseudomonadati > Bacteroidota > Flavobacteriia > Flavobacteriales > Flavobacteriaceae > Lutibacter > Lutibacter sp. Hel_I_33_5. The sequence continues at coordinate 128,274 of NZ_VISM01000001.1, read as the reverse complement.
AGAATTAAGATATTTGTAATCAATCAAGTTTTATCATTTGAAAAAGATAATTTTCACTTTAAGCCTTATTATTCCTCTATTTTTAAATGCACAAGCGTTTAGAAATTATTCCAATGAATTTTTAAACATTGGTGTAGATGCAGCTGCATTGGGTATGAGTAAATCTGTTGTTGCTTCTAGTAATGATGTAAATGCTGGATATTGGAATCCTGCGGGATTAATGAATTTAGAAGATTATCAAGGCTCTTTAATGCATGCTTCTTATTTCGCTGGAATCGCAAATTACAACTTTGCTTCTTTCGGAATGCCAATAGATGACGAAAGTGCTCTAGGAGTTTCTGTCATTAGATTTGGTGTTGATGATATTTTAAACACAACTGAATTAATTGACAGTCAAGGAAATATAGATTTTAATAAAATCAGTTTATTCTCAGCCGCAGATTATGCACTTAACATAGGATATGCAAGAAAATTACTTTTTAAAGATTTGCATTTTGGTGTAAATGCAAAAATTGTAAGAAGAATAATTGGCGGTTTTGCGTCTTCTTGGGGTTTTGGTTTTGATGCTGGAATTCAGTTTGAAAGAAATACATGGAAATTTGGATTAATGGTCAGAGACATAACTACTACCTTTAATTCTTGGGCAATAAATGAAACTGAGTTTGATAAAATTAAAAATGCGATTCCTGGTCAAAATCAAACATTACCAACAGCTACAGAATTTACCAAACCTAAAATGCAATTAGGAATTGCTAAGTATTGGCAAATTGACTCTTATTTTAGCTTATTAACTGAATTTGATTTTAATGTAAGATTCGCACAAACAAACGATGCTTTATCTTCTGATGTAATTAGTTTAGATCCAACTTTTGGATTTGAATTAGATTTTGATAAAATTGTGTATTTACGTGGCGGAGTTGGAAATATTCAAAATATTACAGAGTTTGATAATTCTCAATCACTATCTATTCAGCCAAATTTTGGTGTTGGTTTTAAATATAATGGGATATCCATAGATTATGCCTTAACTAATATTGGAAGTGTTGGAAATGCCTTGTTTTCTAACGTTTTTTCAATTAAAATTGATTATCAATTTTTTAGACAATAAAAATGATGAAAAAATATCTTCTCTTTTTTTTATTGATTTCTTTCTTCGGATTAAATGCACAAAATTTAGAACTTTCAGAAAAATCAGAAATAAGTATTATTACTGCTGGACCTGGAGAAGAATTATATGAGAAATTTGGACATAGTGCAATTAGAATTAAAGACACATCTTTAAATATTGATGATATTTATAATTATGGAATATTTGATTTTAAAGCACCTAATTTTATATTAAATTTTACAAAAGGAAGATTACTTTATAAATTAGCTAAATATCCATTTCATTATTTTGTCCGTAGTAATCAAAAAGAAAAACGCTGGGTAAAAGAACAGGTTTTAAATCTAAATTTAGAGCAGAATCAAGCATTTTTTGAATACCTTGAAAATAATGCTAAACCTGAAAATGCATCCTATTATTACGATCCTTTTTTTGACAATTGTGCTACTAAATTAAGAGATATTATAACCATAATTTTAAAAGATAAAGTAACCTTTGATGATACTTATGCTTCTCAAAAATTAACTATTAGAGAACTAATGAATAGAGAAATTCATTGGAATACTTGGGGTAGTTTCGGAATAAACTTGGCATTAGGTAGTAAATTAGATAAAGAAGCATCAGCTTCTCAATACATGTACTTACCGGATTATGTTTATAAAGCGTTAAATAAAGGAAAAAAAACGGATGAAGACTTAATAAAGAAAGAGCATTCAATTTTAAATTTTAAAGAACCTAAAACAAAACTTGAAATATTTAATCCTTTTTCATTTTTTTCAATTATCGCTCTAATTGGAATATTTATCACATTTATAGATGTGAAAAAGAATAAAAGATCTAAATGGTTCGATTTTATATTATTTTTTATTACTGGTTTAATTGGCTTATTGATTGTTTTTCTTTGGTTTTTCACCAATCATTCTACAACACCAAATAACTTTAATTTTTTATGGGCTTTTGCTCCTAACCTATTGTTAGGTTTTATTTTATTAAGAAATCAACAAAAAATATGGGTAAAAAAATATGTAGGTCTTTTATTGATTTTACTTATAATAATTCCAATAGTGTGGTTATTTAAAGTACAATTATTACCTACTTCAATTGTACCATTATTATTATTGCTATTCTATAGATATATGTCTCTTTATAAAAGATTACTGACCTTTAAATAATAAAATAGTAGAAATGGTTTTTATTAAAACTTTAAAGTCTAAAAAAGTACTTCTTTCTTTTATATAATATAAATCGTAGCGTAATTTTTTTTCTTGTTCTTCAATTGTATTTGCATACGGGTAATTTACTTGTGCCCAACCTGTTAATCCTGGTCTAATAACATTTCTTATAGCGTAAAATGGAATTTCTTTTTTTAATTTATCAACAAATTCAGGTCTTTCAGGCCTTGGTCCAATTAGACTCATTTCACCTTTTAAAATATTAATAAACTGTGGTACTTCATCTAATCTAGTTTTTCTTAAAAACTTTCCAAAAGAAGTAATTCTAACATCATTTTTAACAGCCCAAACCGCACCGTTTTGTTCAGCATTAGAAACCATAGAACGAAGTTTGTATATTTTAAACTTCTCACCTTTTAAGCCAACTCTTTCTTGGGTATAAAAAATTGAACCTCTATTTCCGAGTAGGTTTCCAACAAATATAAAAGGAAGGATTAGTAAAAAAGATATCAATCCAAAAATAGACACTAATACATCTACAACTCTATGTATAAATAAATACATTCTATTATAATTATTCTCACTATAGCTTATTTTTTTATAAAAATTATGATCTAAATATTCTTTAGGAATTCTATCTGTATTGTCTTCATAATAAGATTCAAAACTTGTGATATTAATTCCTTTTTCAAATAATAATATCATTTCTTTATTTAACTTATTAGTTAACTCATTTGATAAATTATCTGTTGAAACTATAACCTCAGAAACATTAGCATTTAAACATTCATCGTAAATATTAACATTATTAATATCTAAAAATTTATCACTTTCATCAATATTAGTATCAGATATATAATTAATAATATTATGCTGTTGCTTAACATTTATAATACTTAATAATCTTTTGACATTCTCTTTTCCTCCAATAATAACAATTGATTTAAAATATTTTGGTTTATATAAAACAGCTAAATAAAGTATTCGCCATGAAAATATTGAAAAAGTAATTAGTAAGAAAAAATACAAAATATGAACTCTTTCATGGGGTAATAAAGGTGATACTATTGGTGTAAAAATATAAGCTATGGTTACAACTAATGATGTTATAAATACATTTCTAAATACAATATATCTACTATAAGTTGTTTTTAAATTATAAAGTTGAAATATTTCCCCAAAAAGAACAATATAAAAACTCAATACAAGACACCAAACAAGTATTTTAGGGTTGCTAAAATTAAAATATGCATAATCACTATATACACTAGTTATCCATAAAAAAAATAAAGGAAAAAGAACATCAAAAAAACGTAGTAAAAGTTTTCTTTCAGAAATATTGATATGGGAAAATGATTTGCTCATTATTTATTTTGGAAGATTCAAGTTAAATCCAAAGTTAATGAAGATTAATTTTTAATTAATATATTTTTTCATGCCATAAAACGCCCAAATAATCATATAATAAATAGATTTAAGAACACTAGCTTTTTCTATATGTCTATAAAAAAACCATTGAGGTTTTAATATCCTTATTTTATTTCTAGAGTGAGATTTATTTCTAATTCTATAAATAGCTAATGGTTCTTGGATGCCTTCTGCAAATTTAATTTTTTTTAAATATTTAAGCCATAAACCCATGTCTTGTCTAAATATTACTTCTGGCATAAACTCTTTACCTAATCTACCTATATCAACAAATGCAGTAAGGCAACTAATTGAATTAGTTTTTAATATGTCTTGATATGATACTTTTTCTGGAACAATAAAATCTTTATAAACTTCTTTCAAAGTAATTTCATGACAGCGCTTATAAGAAGCAAAAACAAAACCTTCTGTAAATAAGATTTTTTTTAAAGAGACAGATAAAAAATTTGAAAACCATATGTCGTCACTATCTAAAAAAGCTAAATATTTTCCTTTAGCATGTTTTATTGAATTATTTCTTGCTATAGCTGGTCCAGAATTTTGGATTTGAAATATTTTTATTCTTTTGTCTTTTTTTAAAAGTTTTAATATTATCTCAACAGAATTATCTTTAGAACCATCATCTGTAATTAAAAGCTCCCAATTTGTATGTTTTTGATTTTGAACACTTTTAATAGTCTCTTCAATATATTTTGAAGAATTGTAACTAGGAGTAATAATTGAAACTAAATTATTCATTTAACCAAGATTCTAATATTTGAACTTTCCCAGATTTTGATAATGGTATTTTTTTAACTTCAGTAAAAGTAATTTTAAAATTTTCATGATTTATTATTTTTTTTAACTTTCTATTTATTTTATATAATACTTTTTTATTAAAACTTTTACCTCTAACGTAAAGTACCTCTATAGAGTCACATTCTTTCTGTATTATTTTAAATTGTTTAATTTCTTTTATATACTCAAAAATTCCGGTAAAAGAATGAACGAATAAATATTTATCATTCGGTAATTTTACAATATCTGTATCTCTACCAATAACTTTTTGTAATAGAGGAAAATTATACTTTCTCTTTTTAGGATAATTTTCTTTTGGTAATTTAATTGCTAAATCACCTATTTTATACCTAATTAAGGGCATTTTTTCATTATCTAACCTGGTAACTACAACATTACCTAATTCTCCATCTTTTACTGCAATATTATTATCATCTAAAATTTCAATATAAGTTTGAGGTGAAAATATATACATATACTTTAAATCAACTTGAAAACCAATTTGAAAACCTTCTGAAGAACCATAAGATTCTTTTATTTCTACTCCAAAAGCTTTTCTAATGTTTTTTCTATAACCGTCAAATAATTTATCACCCAAACCAATAATTACATCTATTTTTATTTGTAGATTATTTTCTATTATATATTTAGCAATTATATTGATGGCAGAAGGGTAACCAATTATTTTTTTTACTTTATACTTTTTTAAAGTATAATATATTTTTTTTAAATCATCAGCAGCTAGAGAAAATGCATTAATATAATATGTGCGAAATAAAATGTCTTTAGATTTCTTTAAAAAAGTTCTTTTAGGTGAAATACCAGTTTGCAATACTTTATCTCCTATTTTATAACCCATTAACTCCCATAAATGGATAGATAAAGCTTGTAAAGAAGAAAGTTCTTGTTTATCCATATAAACATAAGTACTTTCTCCTGTAGAACCGCTACTATAAATTTTAAATAAATTTTTTGTTTCATTAATAGTTAATAATTTTTCTGGATATTTTCTAAGAAAATCTTTTGTTAATACAGGGAATTTTTTTATCCATTCATTCGGATTATCACCTTTCAATTTAATTTTATTATATAATAATAGTTTTCTGTTGGCATGCAATAGAATTTTTTTTAATGATTTATTTTGTCTAAATAAAATTTCTGATGTTGATAAATTATCAAAATTTCTCCACCTTTTTATTGAATTAATAAAAATAGTTTTTAAAAAGGTATCACCGATAGGTAAAAAAAATTTTTCTAAAAGTTTATTGTAAGTCATTAACTTAGAGCTTTTAACCATTTACTTCTATTATTTAACCAACTAAAACTTTCTGCTTTTTTCCTCGCATTTACTTGAAGTTTAGGATAATTATTATTGAGAATTTTTTTAATACTATTCACCATTTGGTTAACATTACCTTTTTCAACTAAAATCCCATCAACTTTATCTTTAAGTAAATAAGGAATACCCCCCACATTGGTAGAAACAATTGGAAGCCCTAATGCCATAGCTTCTATAACACTAACTGGTGTATTGTCAATATTTGTAGTATTAATAAATATATCAAATTCTTTTGATTTTTTATGCCACTCTTTTTTAGATAATACTCCTGTAATCTCAATATTTTTATTAAGTCCTTTTTGTTTTATGTATAGTTCTATTTCTTTTTTACTACCATCTCTATCAGGTCCAATTATACATAATTTAGCATCATTAAAAGACTTTTTTAGCTCATTTAAAACATCAACTGCCATTTTAACATTATATTCTTTAGAAAACGCTCTCACAAATAAAAGGTTTGGCTGCATTTTTTTTCTTTCTTTAAATAAATAATTATCAATTGAAATAATATTTGGAATATATTCAACCATAAATCCTTTTTTTTCAAACTCAAATTTTAAATAATTGGAAGGGGCTATGTTTTTATAAGAATTACTGAAAATTAATTTCGAAAAATAATTAGACTTATTCAATCTTGAGGGTAAATTTCCCCCATGCAAAATTGGAATGTACTTTAATTTAAAAACTCTTGCAATTTGAGAGGTGATTAAACAATAATAAAAAGCTGAAGTACTAAATGTATCAATTAAAATATAATTAATTTTTTTTCTGTTTTTTATTATACATAAAGACATATCTAATAGTCTTAAAACCTTACTTGTTTTATCTGATGAAATAACTAAATCGAAACCTTCTTTTATTAATAATCCTGAAAGCGTAGATAATGAAGCCTTATACTTTGTATTAAGCGATAAATCATTTCCAATATATAAAACTTTTTTAACCATTATTATTAATAAACATTTTACTTGAAAAACATTTAATTATTGCTGAAACTTATTTGTTAGAAAGATCATTAGAAATTTTATTTTTTAACTTCAATATAATCCTAAATCTATTAAATTATGTTTAATTGTTCTTTTCCAATTAAAATGAATTCTATTGTCTCTTCTTTGCCCATCATAAGTAATAAAATATCCTCCAAAAACTTTTTGGACATCCAAATGATGCATCCCTTTATTGAAAAAATCAAGTTCAATTTCAGGTTTTAAGTATAGATGTTTCTCTTTTTTTAGTTTAATTTCATTGTCTTTAAGACTAACTGAATATAAAGACACACCTGTTCCATATCCTTTAGATAAATTTTGAAATGGAAGGTAAATTTTATCTTTATATTTAAAATACCTACCAGCTAGCCTTGCTTCGTTTCCTTTTTTCTCTCTGTAATTTTTACACAATTCCCAAGGTCCTTGTATTTTTTTAGATTTAAAAATGTATAAATTTAATTCATCATCTACAGTAAACAAATATTTTTTATTTTTCAAACTAACCAATGTCGGATCTTTATACCTAACATTTTTTATCAATGTATCTTTTATTTTCCAATCATAAGGAAAGTTATTGGTATAATATAGTAAAACATTATTACTGTTTTTTGTTTCAGGAATCATATAAAAACCTTCTTCATCTTTAAATACTTGTGGGTAAGAAATGTGAAAATTTTCATCTAAAGCTAAACCTCCATATTCAAAATCAATACCGTTTTTAGATATTAAAACATCAATTCTAGCATTATCATTTTTTACTTGGTTTTCAATAAAAAGATAAATTTTATCATTATGCTTAATATAAAAAGGATCTGCAATAAAAATAGATTCATTATTTTTATTAAATGTGTTTATTTTTGAACTAGATATGATGCTTCCATTTTTTATAGATAAATTAAAAAGAGAATCCTCTTTTACAAACTGATAACCGACCGACCATCCTAAAGAACCATAAGTGAAAAAAGGGTAATTATTGTTAAAATAAATTATTACAATAATAATGATAACAATAAAATATTTAATTTTTTTCATGTTTAATATAAATTAGACTAAGACCATAAATAAAACCAGGAAATGCAATTCTCATACCTGAATGACTAATGGTTAAAAACCAAAATAAAAAAAAAGAAAGTAAAAAAGCTTTTTGATAATTGTTAGAATTATACAATATCTTAATGGGAAAAAAAAATAAAATAAACAAAATTATTATTCCAATCATTCCATGCTCTTCAATCAATCTAGTAATTTCATTATGTGATGCTGAAGTAATTTTTTCTGTATTTTTCTCTCTTTCAAATTTACCGTTACCAACACCTAAGCCAAAAAGAGGTGACTCCATAAAGCTACTAAATTGTTCCTCTATAAGTTTTACTCTCCCAGAACTAATATCTTTTTTCTGTACCCCTCTTGCATTTTTACCAGAATATCTATTATCTAACATTCCGTTTGTTATATTAGAGGTATATATCCAAATAGACAATGTTATAAAACTACCAACAATAACATATTTAAAAAATAAATGTAAAGATCTTTTTTGATATAAAATATAAAAAAAAGAAAAAAACAGTAATGCGATGACTGCCGTTATTATTCCTCCTCTTGAAAAAGTTAATAAACCTCTATAAACAAAATACAATAATAATATTCCATCAAAAATTACATAACCTGATATTTTTATTTTTTTTAAAATAAAAATTGATAAAATAAAAATCCCTACCCCTAATATTGTTGCTACCTGATTTGGCCCAAATCCTCCTGAAGTTTCAAAATTTGCAGCTCCACCAAATACTATTTCTTTAATATCTGGTGTTCTAAAGAATAAATAAGCAACTGTAGAAAAAATAGGTAGTAACATATAAAATAATACATTTATTATTTCTTTATTAGTAATAACTCTTTTGTAGCAATAAATTGCACATATACCTAGCATTAAAGGTCCACTTAAATTAAAGAGAATCGCTTTACGCAAAGATTCACCTTCAGGAACTTTAGTGAAAACTATACCAATAATCAATAGAAAAAGATAAATGAAAAAGGGGATAGCGATTTTTTGCTTGACTATACCAAGTATTAACCCCAATAATAAAAATAAAATTACTGCATATTTACCCGTTTCATATAAAATAAAACCTTGAGTCATTCTAAAAAAAACTTCAGAACCAACTATATATCCTGATAATACTAAAGCTTCCTCATTTTTGTTTTTATTAATAATGATTAGTAAAATTCCAATTATAATAATAATAATAATAATAAATTTTGAAAAAAAAGAAAAAATTGCTAAATACCCAATTAAAATATGGATTATTATAACAATAAATTTATTTTCCGAAATAAAATTTAACATTTTTTATAAATATCAATTAAACTATTTAAATATTTTTCTTTGTTAAATTCTAATTTAACTTTTTTATATAAATTATCCGCAAGGACTTCTCTTAATTTTTCATTTTTGATTAGATTTTTTAATTTTAAAGAAAAATCACTTGGATTATTTGGTTCAACTAATTGTTCTTTTCTACTTACTACAATTCCACAATCACCAACTTTAGTAACTAGAACTGGTAATTTAGCCAAACCATATTCTAATAAAGAAATAGGTAATCCTTCTGATTTTGAAGACAATACTCCGATTGAAGCTTGTGATAAAATATGTTTTATATCATGACATACACCATAAAAAAATATTTTTCTTTCCAAATTATTCTTCTTTACATAATCTCTAATTGATCTTGAATAATTATTTTTATATTCTTTACCTATTAGATGTAAAGTCCAATCTGCATTTGTTTTTAAAACATCATTAAAGGCTTTTAATAAAGTTAAATGATCTTTTTGTTCTCTAAAACCAGCTAAATGAACTATTCTTTTACCTTCAAGGCCTTCTAGTTTAGTAACTTTTTTAATATTACTAAAATGTGAGAAATTACTCAAGTATGATACATTTTGAGTTAATAAATTATCTTTTGACCATTTTTCCAAACTACTGTTAACAGAAATAATATAGTGAAAAAAGTAAGACATAAATTTTAAAGGGTAGAGTTTTCTACTTTTTAAAAACTCACTTTTACCATAATGGTCATGCCAAATAATAATAATTTTAGGATAAATCAACTTTAAACAAAAAGCAACAAAATATGAAGTTGAATGCGCATGAATAATTCCAATAGTGTTTTTTTTTATATATTTTTTTAAAATAATGATAGCATTAATATCTATAATTAATTTTCTATTCAAAAAAAGGTAGCCAATATTTTCATTAATATTGTTTTTTAATCCCCCTTCTTTTCTTGTAACACATATATGCGAATCTACATTTTTAAAAATTAAACCATTAGCTATATTTATAGATAAGACTTCTGCTCCCCCTATATCTAAAGAGTCAATTATTTGTAAAATTTTTAATTTTTCCAACTATATAAATTGTTTTATTTCGTAAGAAAATTTATCTAAAGTAAATTGCTGAGACCACTTTTTTGCACTAATTACTTTCTTTTGATAAATATCTTCATTATTAATTAATAACTCAATATTAGAAACAATTTCGTTTATGTTATTCTTTATCAAAACACCTCTTTCTCCATTTTTTAGCATATATGGTACGCAAGAAACTTTAGTTGATATGGGTAAACAAGACCAAAACATAGCTTCAGCAATAACTTTAGGCCAACCTTCAGATTTTGAAATAAAAACTAAAAAATGACTTTTTTGATAAGCTAACTTCACAACCTCTTTAGATTGGTTTCCATGCAAAAAAACATTATTATTAATCTTATTATCAAAAACATATTTTTCCACCTTTTTATACTCCACACCATTACCATACATATCTAATTGGACATTATAACCCTTTTTTAACAATTCTTTAATTATTTTCACAGATAATCCAGGTTGTTTACCTATACTAAATGCACCAACAAAAATAAATTTTATTTTTGTTGAAAAATGTTTAGGCTCAACTTGATTTATTTCTTCTTTAGTATATGAAGCTGTAAAAAAAGGAATTATATTTTTTGTTTGATTTTTCCAATTTCCGTAAACTAATACTTTACAGTTTCTAGTTAGAAAAGTATTCGATATAATCCATTTTTGGATTTTGTAACTTAAAGGTTGATTTAAAGAATTAGGGTCCCAATTACCAGCATATTTTACAGTTTTCTTTTTTAATGGAAAAAATATTTGTACAATACAACCCAGCAACCCTATATTTCCTGGACAGCGTAAATGAATATGATCTGCCCAATAACAACTCTTAATTATTTCAAAACCAATAAAAGGTATTTTAAATAATGAAGTTATTTTGTTCTTAAAAGTTAATACATTAAAACTACTTATTTGCTTAAAATCAATATTTTTAGCCCTATATCTTTCATCAATATTAGTAGTTTTATTTTTTGAAAATGGCGCTACAATTCTAATTTTAGAAACATTTTTTAGCCATAAATTCATTTCACGAACATAAGGTTCATATGCATAAAAAGAACCATGCTCTTTTTTATGAATTACATGTGTTATTATTGCAAATTTCATTCTTGAATTTTAGGTTTATTAAATAATAATGTTAATAAACCTACTTTTCTTCCTATAAATTCTGCAAAAGCTTCTTTCTTATTTGTTGTAGTAAATATATTTGTAAAACGAGATATCATTAAAATAAGCATAATAGTATTCCATTTAAAACGAGTAATTAATGATGGATAACTAACACTTGTTCGCCATACATACCATCCGTTTCTTATTACCATTTTACCATAATTGTATTTATTAGGCCTACCGCTTTCTTCATGATAATGAAAAAGAGTTGCTGCAGTATTTACATATAACTTATATTTTTTTGAAACTCTCAGGCAATATTCTAAGTCTTCATAAAGGCCATATCCAGTAAAATATTCAGAAAATTTAATAGAATCTAATACTTTTTTTTTAAATGAAGAAACTCCTCCCATGAAATACTCTGCTTTATAAATTTTCCCATTAGGTGGCAAATATGAAACCGAAAAACCATTAGAAAATTTTGGCATAATACAGGGAGGTTCATTTGATAACAATCCCAGTATTTTTCTTATCACATTTCTACCACCTAAGTTTCTTACCCAACCATCGATAACATAATCTTTAAACTTTGGCTTTTCATTTACTTTTAAAGGTCTCCATTTTACTTCATTAATAATGTAGCCACCAATTCCACCAGCATCAGAATAGAACGCATATGCAGTAAGTAAATTTTTAAAATAAGACTTTACAAGTACAATATCATCATCTAAAAAACAAACAACTTCAATATCTTTAGAGACTTTATTAATACCAAAATTTCGCTGTTTTGTTAGTCCTCTATTTTCTTCTGCAACTTTATAATATAATAATTTTTTGAAATTATTCTTTTCAATAATTTCTTTAGACTTATCATCTGTAGAGCCATCAACTATAATTATTTCATCTGGATACAACATTTGCTCATTTACAGATTTTAACAATGTTAAAATCGATTGAGGACGCATATATGTACAAATTATTAGACTAAACTTCATTTCTAATTAATTGTTTATAAAATTCATAATTTTTTTCAAATATTATTTTTTGATTAAAAGAGCTAACTATTCTTAGTCTTGCTTTTTTAGACATTTTTTTTGCTAAACTTTTATCATTAAATAAATTAATAACTTTATTGGCATAATTTTCATGTTCTTTAGGATTACATGTAAATCCAGTTTCTCCATCTATCATAATTTCATTTGCCCAACCAATATTTGAAGTTACAATAGCCTTTTCCATAGCCATTGCCTCAAGCCAAGTCATCGGTAATGCTTCAGCAAAACTAGGTAATATTATAACTTCAGCTTTATTTATTAACTTTTTAACTTCATTATATGGTACCGCATTTTTATAAAAAAAATTTTCTCTAGCTTTTATTGATAATAAATCTTTAAACATTCTTAAAGTAGAAGTTCCAGAAAGATAATCTTTATTATCTCTTCCTAAAAAAAACAATCTAATAGTTTCATCTTTTTCAATTACTTTATTAAAAATTTTAGCTATTTCTAACACCCCTTTTTTACGAGCAATTGTTCCAAAATATAATAATGATTTTGGTATTATTTCTTGATAGTTTGGTTTAAATCTTTTTACATCAATAGCATTATATATTGTTATTATTTTTTTATCAAGTTTAAATATTTCTTTTGTTTGTTGTGATACAAAATTACTCACCCCAATAATAGCATCAGCATTTTGTAAAGCTCTTTTTTCGAAAAATTTATTTTGAAATTTAACTTTTCTTTTTTCCAATGAACAAAAGTAGGTGTCTGAACCATGTAAACGAATTACGAGTGGCACTTTAAATTTCATAAATGCAGTAAAACCAGTCCATTCTGGAGTTTCTAGTATCTCTATTTTTTTTTCATATATAATTCTATTTATATACTTATTAAAATACAAACGATTTGTTAACCAAGTAAATCCTTTAAAGGACTTTAGTTTAATTTTATAAATAATTACACCTTCGTACTCTATTATTTCGTTTCTATTTTGACTATATAAAAATATATATACAGTATGTCCTAATAATAATAAGTTAACAGATAAATTTCTTATAAATGATGCAATACCACCAATATTATTTACTTCATTATTGTATGAGTATTCAGAAGTTATATAAGCGATATTCATAATTAAACAATATATCCATTTTTATTTTTTGAAGAATATAAAATTGATTTCATATGTGTTTTTTTATCTGAAGTTATATTTTTAAGTAAATATCTCTCGTCGAACTTATTATTATCTTCCATTTCATTTTTACATTTTTCAATATATTCATCAGTATTACAAATAGGTTTAGCTGGGATTCCAGCAACTACCTTATTAGATGAAATATTTTTTGTAACAACTGAATTAGCTGCAACAATAACATTTTCACCTATAGTAACTCCAGGCATTATAATAGATGAAGCTCCAATAAAGACATTATCTTTAATCTCTACAGGAGAAATTTTAGTATAATTTAAATGATATTTAGTACTAGCATCATGACATAAAATATGAACATTTGGAGCTAAAGTTACATTATTACCAATTGTTATAAGCCAACAATGAGTATCATCAAGTATCACTCCTTTCTGAATATTAAAATTATTTCCAATAATTAATCCTCTTTTAATTAACTTAGAAACATACATTCTAGTAGTTTCAATACCTAAAAAGGATTTAATTTGTTTTTTTATATATAATTTAATTTTTTTCATTTAAAATCTTGTTAATTTCTTTTACTATATTCTCTGAAGCTTGATTTTGAGGTGTTTTAACAATTTTATCAAACCACTTTTTAGTTTCATTTAATGAAACTTGACCATTTAAAGAATCAAGAATTACCTTTTTCAAATCATCTTTTTTATTTATCCATAAAACTGCTTTGCTTGAAGGCATAGATTTAAAATGAATGAATTTATAAATCTTATTAATATCCCATTTTGATACATCACCTTTATTAGTATTATAATTAATATAAGCACAAGGCTTGTTTTTTGCTACAGCATCAAATACCATTGATGAACCTACATTTATTACTATTTCTGAGAATTTTATTGTATTAGTTAATAATTCTAAATCCCTTTTTAAAGGCATAACTTTATTCCAAGAGTTTCCTAGGTCATTCCACATTGGATCTATTGGAAAAATAACGTCTTTATATTTATCTATAATTTTATTTTGTCGACCTGTAAAATCAACCGGACATTTTCTATAAATAATTCCTAAGTTATTTCCTTCTTTATTTAATGCAACAACTGTTTTTGCTAGGTCTTCTAAATAATATTCATCATAAGGTGATGTTGTAACATCATCACCTGAAAAACATAAATACTTTTTATCTAAATCTAAATTATATTCTATAAAAAAACTCTTTTTTTTCACTTCTAATTCTTTATCAAAATGCAACTCAAATTGAGGAGAACCAGTAACTCTTATTTGACTATATTTTATTTGGGGATAATACATTTTTAATTCATCTCTCATAAAATCACTCCAAACAAAATAATAATCAGGTTCTATGACTAAAGTTGCTTTAGGCAAGTTATCCCATGAGTAAATAAATGTAATTGTTTTTATATGTAAATCTTTAGCTGCAAGAATTGGAGCTATTGCTACTGAATTTCTTTGATTTGTGCAAAAAACAACACCCGGGTTAATCTCTTTTAATTGTTCTAATGCATTTCTATATAAAATGGTTTTTCTTTCTAGATAATTTATATACTTATTTAGTTTTTCTATACCTTTTTTAGAATTGTAAAAAGTCACAAAGAAATTAACTAGTGCTTTTTTTAATAAGGTTTTAATTGAGATAATTTTATTTTTAAAGATATAAGATAGGTATACTTCATCTTTAAATGCTATAGAATTTAATTTAAGTTCAATTTTATTTTTTGCTGTTTTTATTATATCCGTTAAGTTATGTGTTTTTGTATTTATTAAAGGAAATTCATTTATGTTTAATTTTTGTTTTAAAGGAAACTCAGTATTATTCCAAAATAATACTGAATTTTGTTTTGATAATTTATTGTAAAAATCTGAATAGGCAAAATTCCTTAGACCTATCCCATCTGGTAGTAAAATTAAAACTTTTTTTTTCATCTTAAAATTAAACTTAAATTTACCCATTGCCATATATGAAAACTAGCATCATTATTTCCCGCAAGATACAACTCCCATTCTTTATCTAATTCCATTGAATTAAACCATTTTGAATATTCTGAAGACTTCAATTTATCTAAATTATCTGTAACAAACTTCTTTAATTCTCCTCCCAACCACTCACGTTGAGGAGTTTGCAAAGGTCTTTTAGGTGCATAGGTTATTGTGTTACCTAAATATTCTGAAGCTAGTTCTCTTAATAAATATTTCTGAACTCTTTTGTTAATTTTATATTTTAATGGTTGAGCAAAAGCAAATTCTACTAATCTATAATCTAAAAAAGGTTCTCGTAACTCTGTACTGTAAGCCATAGATATACGATCGTTAAAACGTAATGCTCTTGGTATTTTAGTATAAAACAAATCACGGTACTGCATATCTAAAATTCGGTTATTAAATGGCTTAGGATAAACTGGTTTTTCTGCAAGCTTTAAAAATCCAGTCCTTAGCACATTCGTTCTAAAAGGTGATTTTCGCACTCCTTGAATTGTTGCATCTCCTTGTTGTGTATAATAATCATACCCAGCCCATTGTTCATCCATTCCTTGACCATCTAGCAATACTATTGTTCCTTCTTTTCTCGCTTGTTTAAAAATTTGGCTATATGCTACTGTCGGAATACCTCCAAATGGTTCATCTTGAATATCTGATACATATTTTATTTTATCTTCAATTTCCTTATTTGGTTCTAAAATTACTTCTGAGAGTGGATTATTTGTTAATGATATCATTTGTTTAACCCAAGGTAATTCATCATATCGCTCGTCATTAGTGCAAAAAGTATACGCTTTTATGTTCTGCTTTGTATTTATCTGATTTACAAATGCAAGTAATATAGAACTGTCTAATCCTCCACTAATATTAAATCCTATTTTTACATCTGCTCTAAAACGTAACTTGATACTCTCTTTTAATAACTTTTTATATGTTGACTTTACCTTTTTAATTGACTCATTTTTTTGATGCTTCAAAACTTCTTTCTCAAAAAAATACCACTTTTCAGAAGATAATTTCCCCTTCACATAAGTTAAAAAATAACCTCCTGGTAATTGTAAAATGTTTTCCCAAAATGTTTCATTTGGCATACCGTAGCTACCATAAACTAAATAATTTGCCCATGCCTTTTCTGATGGTGCTTTTTCTATTTCAGTTTCATGCAATGTTTTTATTTCTGAAGAAAAGTAAAATGTACTATCAGTTTTATGATAATAAAACGGTTTTACACCAAAACGATCTCGTGCTGCAAATAATACTTCTTTTTGAGAATCCCAGATTGCAAACGAAAACATTCCATTTAACTTACTTAAACATTTTTTACCCCATTTTATATATGCAGCAAGTAAAACTTCTGTATCAGAATTTGTAACAAAATTATACGTTATCAATTCATTTTTTAATTCTAAATAATTATATATTTCACCATTAAAAACTAAGGTGTATCTTTTATTGGAGGAAATAAAAGGTTGGTTGGCTATTTCTGATAAATCTATAATTGATAATCTATTATGCCCTAAGACTATATTTTTATTTTGAAATATCCCTGTAAAATCCGGGCCTCTATGCTGCTGAACTTTTAACATAGACTTTAATGTATTAATATTAGCTTTTTCACCAATTATTCCTACTATTCCACACATATTTATTTATTTAATAAAATAGCCATATCTTCTGCTTTATACCAATCTTCTATTGTATCAATATTTACATACAATGATTTTGGTGATTCAATATAGGCAATTGTTTTTCCGTATAAAGACTTTTGGTTTTTTATGACTGTGGTTTTAGTTATATAAATACTACCATCTCTGTGGTATGCTTTTGGCAATTCTTGTCGTCTAGAAATAATTTCTGACTCTCCAGTAGCTATATCAAGGTTTCCCGATGAATTTACTTCAAAACTCCAATGAGGATTATATTCATGAGGTATTTCTAATACAGAAATTAAACTATCAGTTTCTTTTACAATAAACTTTTCAATTGCATTATTTAAAAATTGTAGTGTTCTAAAAGGACTTGTAACTTGTAATAAACATACTGCATCAAAAAAAACATTTTTAGATTCATAATATTCTAACGTATGTAAAATAACTGATAACGTAGGTGATGCATCTAAAGCCAATTCGGCCGGTCTTTTAAAAGGAACTTCTAGGTTTAGTTGTTTTCCAACTTTCATTATTTTATCATCATCTGTGGTTAAAATCACTTTTGAAAGATATTTAGATTTTAATGCTATCTCAGATGTATATTGCAGTAATGGTTTTCCATTTAGCTTTTTTATATTTTTATAAGGAACTCCTTTTGAACCTCCTCTAGCAGGGATTAATCCAAGTATTTTCATAACAAAGTAATTATAGGGTATTCTTTATCAGTCGCTTCTTTATTTTTCAAGTAATTATCTATTGCTCCTTTTTCGATATTAATATACGCTTTTCTAAGCAATGATGTTGTCAAATTTTTCAATCGAAAAACTTTACCTTTTTGTGTTTGTATTACCCCTATTGAAGCTTTATCTATATGTTTTTGAATAATCACAGGCAATTCCTTTCCTGACTGATGTATCACTTTATTTCCTAGATCATGTAAAATATCAGAGGTTTTAATCTCTGGTCTTAATTGATGTAATATAGGTCCTTGATCTACTTTTTCATTTACAATATGAATTGTAGCGCCTATACAAGAAATTTCGTTATATATTACTGGGAATAAATTTGTAGCAGATCCCTTATAGTAAGGTGATAATCCTAGATGCAAATTTATAATTTTACCTGTGTATTTTTGTAATAACGGGTTTTTAATAATTGATGTGCCAAATAGTATAATTCTATGAGGTTTAACTTTATTAATTGTATCTAATACTGCTTCGGTATTTATTTTTCTATGTTCTAAATTAACGCATTTCACTCCTTTAGGGAAACTAGTGTATGCTGAAAAGAAAGAGGATTCACTTTCTGCTCTTGCTTTAAAATGCTTTGCAGTAAAAGCCGCATCTTCTTCTGTTAAATCAGTAGTGTCTTCTATTTTTATTGATTTTTTTTCTGTAATAATTAATTTCAAGTCAAAATATTCACTCAATTGAGCAGCTATATACTTATGTCGCAAACTATCACTTGTTAAAAAAATAACTCTACTCATTATTGATACCAATTACTTTTAACTCCTTCTTTAAATAAATCCGTTGACTTAAATATATCAAATTTTCCTGAGGGAAGATCATTACAATCATACCTTGAAATCATCAACGGGTTTTTCTCTATTTGAGAATTAACTGCTCTTTCCATAGAAAAACCTAGTTTAAAACCTGACGATTTTTCAATTTCTGTAACTTTATCACAAGCTTCTTTAGATCCATAAGGATAACTTACAGAATATGCTTCTTTACCAAACTGATCTTGAAAAAACATTTGAGATGCTAAAAGTTCTTTATTTATTTTACTCGCATCTAATAACCCTAAAGGCACATGGTGATGTGAATGAGAGCCTAAAACATCATCTTTATATAATTCTTTTAATTGATCAGGTGTAAAATACAATTTTTTCACCAGTTCTTTTTCCTCAAATAAGTTATTGAAAATAGGAGTTATCACTTTCTCTTGTTCACTATAATTCAATTTAAAATTTAAAAGATATTTTAAACATGCTGAACTTTCATCATCATAGTTGTAATTAATTTGTGCTAATTTTTTTTCTTCTTCTGTTATATGAATACCAAAACTGGTTGAAATAAAATCTATTATTTCTTTTGATAAAATTTGTGAGCGTACTAAATGTACTTTATGTACTAATGAGATTTCTTTTTTAGTATAGTTCATCGTGTTAATGAAAAACACATAGGGTATTCCTAACTTATCCAAAATTGGTTTTGCGAGTTCATATTGTTCTGACAAGCCATCATCAAAAGTTATGAGTATATAGTTTTT
This sequence comes from Lutibacter sp. Hel_I_33_5, assembly GCF_007827455.1. Taxonomy (NCBI): domain Bacteria; kingdom Pseudomonadati; phylum Bacteroidota; class Flavobacteriia; order Flavobacteriales; family Flavobacteriaceae; genus Lutibacter; species Lutibacter sp. Hel_I_33_5. Next base: position 108,865 of record NZ_VISM01000001.1, on the reverse strand, counting down.
ATCAAATTTTTTATTTCTGAAAGACACTAATTGTTCTTGTGAAATAAATTCTCCGTAAGTAGCTAATTGCTCTAGTTGTTTTTGAAATTGTTTTGGGGTTACTCCAAATATGCTTGGGTATTTGCTTTCAAAACTTTCTCGTATATAATGATAATTAGATACTATTAACATTAATACTCAATAGTTTTATGAAATGTTAATTCGGTATTGGCTATTATTTCTGCAATACGTTTCCCTGAAGTTCCATCACCATAAATACTTTCAGTTTGTATTGTTTTAATTGAAATTCTATTTTCAATAGCTTCTTTTATTTTTTTCTTATTATAAATAACATCCAAAACATTAGAACCTCTTTGCCTTCTGTTTTGACGTGTTCCTATGTTTACTGTTGGCACTGCTAAATAAGAACATTCTCTAATTCCAACACTTGAATTACCTATTAAACATTTACTATTTACCAATAAGCGTAAAAAGTCATTAGGTTCCATATTTTTAAAAAAGTGAATGTTTTTGGGTTTTACAACTTCTCTAAATGTTCTAATACCGTTTGAGGTACCATCGGAACCTGCATCTACATTTGGCCAAAACCAAAAGGTAGGAATAGCAAGTTCGTTTACTGCTGCTAAGGTTTTTAAAACATCTGCCTTTGCTGAATCATACTCGGTAGTTACTGGGTGTTGCATTACTACAATGTATCCTTTTTCCCAATCGATAACCTCTCCTACTCCTCCATATTTTTCGATAGGGTTAAAGTTTAATTTTGGAGTATCTTTTATTTCATTTGCTAAGTCTATTGACGGACATCCTGTATTAAATACCATTTGAGGATTTTCTCCCATCTTTATTACTCGTTCTTTTGCATCTTCTGAAGCTACTAAATGTAAATCAGCCAATTTTGTATTAGCATGTCTAACTTTTTCATCAATATTGCCCGTTACTTCTCCTCCTTGTATATGTATTAAGGGTATATTCTGATATGAGGCTCCAATACTTGTAGCTATTGTTTCAAACCGATCTGCAATTGTGATAACTGCATCTGGCTGTAGTTTATAAAATACATTAGCCAATTCCATAACTCCTAACCCTGTCGTTTTTGCCATAGAAGTAGGTGTTTCTCCTTCTAGTACCATAAACACTTTTTCTGCAATTTTAAAGCCATCTTTTTCAATAAAATCTACTGCATTCCCATATCTTCCTAATAATGCAGAACCAGCTACAACTAATTGCAATTCTAATTTAGAATGCTCTTGAATTGCTTTTAATGCTGTTTTAATACGACTATATGAAGGGCGTGCCGTAACTACTACACATATTTTTTTAACTGCCATATTAATTTTCAATATCGTTATAGTTTAGAAAACTCCATTGATCCATATTTCCAACTATTTTTTTTCCTAACACTTGTTTGTACTCACTTGCTAATATACCAAATCCTTTAGGTTTTTTAGTTTCTAAATCTGAAAAGGTAATCACATGACCTTTCGGTAAATCTTTATTAATTGCTAATGATTTTTCAAAAATTTGTTTCAACTCATTAAAACTAGAGTTATCATTTTTATTTATCGGGTTTTGCAACGCAGTTTCTATATTTCTAACTGATTTTACCAATGTTGTTGTTTCTTCAATTGTTAATGAAGATTTTACATCTGGCCCAAACATTTCTTTATTAAAAACCACATGGAATTCTAATATTTCAGCTCCTAATGCAGTTGCTGCTATACATGTTTCTATACTTGATGAGTGATCTGAAAACCCTATTGGGACTTTATATTTTTCTTTAAGTTCTCCTATTACATTTAAACCATATTGTTTTGGTGTTGTAGGGTATGACGTAGTACATTGCAATATTGAAAAATCTATTTTTTTATCTTTTAAAAACTGAACTGTTGCATCCAACTCCTTAAAAGAGCTCATTCCTGATGAAATAATTACTGGCTTCCTTGTTTCTGCTATTTTTTCTAATAACACAAAATTATTTACTTCTCCTGAGCCTATTTTATAACGCTTTACTCCTACTTCTTCTAAGACATCTACTGCTGCATTACTAAATGGCGAACTCATAAATTCTAAAGCTACTTCATCACAGTGTATTTTTATTTCTTTCCATTGTTCTAAAGTAAACTCCATTCGCTTCCAATAATCCATACGAGTTTTATCTTGTTTGGAAAATTGCACTCGAAAGGGCTCATACAAACTACTTTCTGCTTCGGAAATATGAGTTTGGAATTTTATAGCATTACAACCCGTTTTTGCAACCGCATCAATATAAGCATGCACCATACCTAAACTACCATCGTGCGCTTGTGCTATTTCTGCAATGATCAACATGTAAATAATTGGTTAATTTTTTTATTGAATTCTACTGCACTAATATATTCTTTTTGTTTCTTATAATCTATTAAATTTAACTTTCCTTCTTTCCAATCTTTCCATATAAGTTCTAAAATTGTTAAAATTTGTTCTTCATCATTTACACCTGATTGGTATTTATAACTATCTCCTAAAACTCTAATTGTTTCAGATTTTTTGGGTGTTAAAGCAAATATTGGTTTATCTAATAAAATTAAATCTGCTAATTTTCCTGGCATAAAAGGGCTTATTTCAGCATCAGCTTCAATTATTAAAGAAACATCTGAATCTTGAATTAGTTGAAGACTCTTTTTATAACTAACTCTATCTAAAATAATATTTACATTATTTAAAGATTTATGCTTATTTAAAACATCTATATTTTCTTTAGCTACTTTTCCTAGTATGTTTAAAACAGCTTTGTCTTTCTTTTTAATATCACTATTAATAAATCTTATAAATGCCTTAAACAAACTTTCAACTTTTCTTGGTCCTAACAATGTTCCAGCATGTAAAAGATTAAATTTATTTTTTTTAAAACTAACAGAATTATCTAATTCTGATTGAGGTAAATTGTTTAAAGGAATTCCTAAATGTGGCAAAATAATACTTTTTTTGTCTTCAAACCCGTATTCTGACTGCATCAATTCTTTTAAATATAATGATGGGAAAGAAACATAATTTGCTTTGTAAATTATTCTTTTTGTAAGTAATTCTTGCTTTTTTAACAAATACGTTCTTTTCTTTTTATATGGTTTTGGGTATATACTTATTGGGTATGGATCATGAAAGTTTGCTAACCAAGGAATTGTAGTTTTTATATTCAGCATTGCATGGTGTGGATAAAACTCTAATCCTGAACCTAAAGCAATTATTAAATCAAATTTTTCTTTCTTTAAAATCGTATTAATAAATTTTTCCCATTTATTAATTTCAAATAACGACTCATCATGGATTCCCGTAATGTTAGTTATTAATCCTCTAAGTTTTGGAATAGCTTCTACAAATCTATTTCTCTTGTATTGTCTATTATCAATCTCTATAAAATTAATATTCTCTAACCAAGTTAGTTTATAATTAAAAACATTGTTATAAATACAAGTAACATTATTTTTAGAATTATTAGTTAATGCTTTTAAAAAGGTTGAAGAAACTATTCCTGAAGATGTTTCATTAATTCTTAAAGATTCTGTTAAGACTAAAATTTTCATAGAGAATTAATTATATTCTTTATTCTTTTAGATGCTTTTCCATCTCCATATGGATTATCAGCTGAAATCATCTTATTATACTCTTCTTTACTATCCAATAATTTAATAGTTTCATTAATAATTAATTTTTTATTTGTTCCAACTAATTTAACCAAATTAGATTCTACAGCTTCTTGTCTTTCTGTAACTTCTCTAGTAACCAAAACTGGTTTTTTTAAAGAAGGTGCTTCCTCTTGAATTCCACCACTATCTGTAATAATTAAATAAGATTTGTTCATTAACCAAATAAAAACCTCATAATCTAAAGGTTTTATTAATAGCACATTCTCTATATTTTTTAAAATTTTAGTTACAGGAGATTGAACTCTTGGATTTAGATGTACAGGATAAATAATTTGAATATCATTTCTTTTTGATATGGTTAAAAGTGCATTACAAAAAGATTCAAACTTTTTTCCAAAATTTTCCCTTCTATGACCTGTAACTAAAATTAGTTTTTTTGTTTTATCAGTTTTTGATTCTAACTTTGATATTTCTAATCTCTTATCGTTTATATTTTTTATTCCCCAAAATAAAGCATCTATTACTGTATTACCTGTTATATAAACTTTTTTAGGGTTTACATTTTCATTATTAATTAGATTGTTGGCTGCATTTTTTGTAGGAGCAAAATGATAATCAGTTATTCTTCCTGTAATTTGTCTATTGATTTCTTCCGGAAAAGGAGCACTTTTATTATACGTTCTTAAACCAGCTTCAACATGAGCTACTTTAATTTGTCTATTAAATGAAGCTAAAGCAACTATGGTACTTGTTGTTGTATCTCCATGAACTAAAACTAAATTTGGTTTAAAGTTATTTAAAACAACGTCTATTTTTGAAAAAATTCTACTACTTAATTCGTTTAAAGTTTGGTTAGGCTTCATTAAGTCTAAATCATAATCAGGAGTAATTTTAAAAAAATCTAGTACTTGATCTAACATTTCTCTGTGTTGTGCAGTAACACAAACGGCAGTATTAAGAGAATCAATATTTTTCAATTCTTTTACAACTGGCGCCATTTTTATAGCTTCTGGTCTCGTACCAAATACAATCAATACTTTTTTTTCCATTTATTTTTCAGTTTATGTAATTGTAGTTTGAAAGGTAATGTTATATAAAACAATTGCCAGCTAATTTTTTTTAATCCTTTAATTTTAATTCCATCAATTAACCTTTTAAATAAATCATACTCTTTAAAACTCAAAGAAATTTGAATAAAATATCTTAATAAACTTTTAGTTAAAATATTATTATCTCTTAAATTCTTTGAAATTAGCAAAACTGCATCTATTTTTGATTTTCTTCTAACTGGGTTATTCACATAGAACTCACCTGTGTTTGATTTTTCGTGTTTTCTACCATAAAAAAGGTTTTTATCAATAGAAACACCAACAAATTTTCCTGTTGCAATAATTCTTGTATATAACTCCCATTCTTCTGCATACATTAAAGTTTCATTAAACCTGTTATTCTCAAAACACTCTTTTTTCCAAACTACAGCACAAGAATTGAACGGCAAAGTATTATTTACAATACTTTCAATATCTCTTACTGTTATTATGAACCTACTGTATTCTTTCCTATCATCAAAAGTATATTTAAAACCTCCAATAAATACACTTCTTAAATATCTACAAAAATGAATTTTTGAACTTAATAATTCATTTGTACATGTTTGTAAATTTTCTGGATGAACAATATCATCATCATCAAAAAAAACAATATAACCTCCAATAGCCAAATCTAAACCATAATTTCGACAGCCTGGTAGCCCCTTTTTATATTTTGCTATTCTTTTATAGTATTGAAATCGTGAATCAGAGTCTAAAAAAGGTTTAATTATTTCAGCAGTTCCGTCTGTTCCTCCATCATCAATTATTAGACATTCCCAGTTTAAATAAGATTGATTTTTTATAGAAAGAAGGGTCTCTATTATAAAATGAGCTCGATTAAAAGTAGCCATTATAATCGAAACTTTTTGATCATTCATATTTAACTATTTAGTTAATTCGACTACAAATGTTTCAATCTCATTTATATGCGCAGGAATAATTGTTCCATGTTTTTCAATACCTTGTAAACTTACATATTCGCTCTCACCTATACGACATTCTTTAACATTAGAAAAACCACATTGTAATGCAAGACTTTCAATACTTGTGTAATTATGTAATATTTGATGTCCCCATGCTTTAAAAAAGTTATTAATAACATATTTATAATGTTGAGATTTATCATCAACTAACTCATTTACAATTTTTAAATTGACAACGTTTTTCACAGCCCAATCTACATAATTTTTGTTTTTATAATTATCAGAATTACTATAAAGGTTAAACAAAAAGTCAAGTGAAGGCATGGCAATTCTCATTACTCCACCTTTTTTTAATACTCTAAAACTTTCATTTAACATATTTAATTGTTGTGCTACTTTTAAATGTTCAAAAAGATGCTCCGAATATATAAAATCATAAGTATTGGAGTTAAAAGAAAAAACATCTCCAGCATCTAAAAATGCAATCTCTTTACTATAATTTAAATCAGTATTTAACCATCCTTTTAATAAATTTGAACCGCAACCAATTTGTAATTTTTTATTTTTAGATGTTTTAAAGTATAAATTGATTAATTGATCTCTATTTTTAATACATATCTTATAGTTTCTCTTTTTTTTATAATTTTCATATATTGAAAACAAAGATACTTTTAATATATTTTTTATTTTTTTTTTCATTATAGTTTAAAAAATTTTTTTTTTATAAAATTACATAAGTCATAAAAACTAATTAAATTAATCAAGCGCATTTTTATTACAAATTCAAAACCTTTAATACTAGAAATTTTAAGCAGTTGATTTTGAATGGTTTCATTAAATAAAGGTCTAAATTTTTTACAATATTTTTTTCTATAAAATATTAATATTTTTATATTACTTTTCAAATCTTCAATTATTTTATTGTTATCCATTTTAATAGATGTGTAAACACCATTTAAATGTTTCCTGTAGACACACATAATATCATTAAAATAATAAAACAATCCTTTATTTAAAAGATGATAAATTAAAATTGTATCGCCTGCTCTTGATTTTAAGTCAAATTCTTTTATATCAATTTCATTTCTAAAAAAAAATGATGCTGTTGGGTAAATTGCCCCCCCAGCCAAAATAATTTCTTCTTTAGATACATCTCTAGAATAATTAAAATTGCAATACTTTTCTCCATTAAAACCAATACCAATTTTTTCTGCATTATGAAAACATGCTACGTATTCTTTGTTGGTTTCTAAAAACTGTATTTGTTTTTGAAGTTTATTAACGTCAGTCCAATAGTCATCACCATCGCACAAAGCTATATATTTACCTTTACAGAGTTTTAATGCATCAACAAAATTTGACATCATACCAATATTTTCTTTTTGTCTTACATATTTTATTCTAGAAGAATTTTGATTATTTTGTAGTATTATATCTATAACATCTTTTGTTGAATCTGTAGAACAATCATCCAAGAGGATTAATTCAATTTCAAAATCACATTTTTGTTTTAATACACTTAAAACAGCTTTATTTATATATTCTTGGTGATTATAGGTAATCATACAAACACTAACAGTAATCTGTGGTTTCATACTAGATTTCTAACTTAGGCAACTGTTTAATTATTTTTGAAGGTACTCCTACAGCTACAACATTATCAGGAATATTTTTGTTAACAACCGCTCCTGCTCCAATAACTACATTTTTACCAATTGTAATATTTGGTAAAATTGTTGCATTTGTACCAATTGTCGAATAGTCTCCAATAACGCAATTACCAGACACATTTACACCAGGTGATAGCTCAACAAAACGACCAATAATACAATCATGTCCAACAGTGCAGTTTAAATTTATTAAAGCACCTTCTTTTATTTTTACATTACTGGTAACTACTGTCCCTGTCATGATATTACAACCAACGGAAATTGAATTTCTGTAATGTCCAATTCTAGATAGAGGACTTATAATTGAAGTAAATACCCCTCCAATATTTTCAAATTTGTCTTTTGTTTTTTTTCTTAAGACAGGATTACCAATCCCGATAGTAAAACTAGAATCATTATGAAATAAATAGTCTTTAGCTTCAGATAATGTTCTTAAAATCTTAAAGCTATTGTAAATCTTTTCATCCTTATTGTAATTATTTATATCATCATAAAAAATAATATCATCAACCTTATTCAATTGATATAAAACCTCTAATACTTCTTTTGCAAATCCACACGCTCCAATAATTAGCATAATTCAAAATTTATAATTGCTATTATCTTTTCCAAATCCTTTTCTTCTAAGCCTACATAGAGGGGTAAACATATTATTCTCCTCGATATATCTTCAGATATTGGCATAACAACTTTTTTTTGTAAATAACTTAAGGTGTTTAATGAAGGGTTAAAATACCTTCTAGGAAATATTTTCTTTTGGTTTAATTTGTAAACTACCCTTAATAAATCATTTTCAGTCTCAAAAATAATTGGATAATAACTATAATTCCAGATTGTCCCTTTTCTAATTAAAATTTTAGTTAAAAAAGAACTACTTAAATTTTCTTCATAATAGTCAACTATTTTTTTTCGTTCTTTAAATATCATATCTATATAAGGCAATATAGATAAACCCATGGCTGCTTGCAACTCTGACATTTTACCATTAATTCCTATTTCTTTAAAGTTTTCTGGTCCATCATGACCAAAATTATGATACTTAAATAGTTTATCTGCATATTCATCCTTATTAGAAATAATGAAACCTCCTTCACCAGTATGAAAGATCTTAGTAGCATGAAAACTACAAGTACTTACATCACCAAAATTAAATACAGACTTTCCTTTATAAACTACACCAAAGCAATGCGCAGCATCATAAATAACCTTAATATTATGTTTTTTTGCAATCTTTTCAATTTTTTCCACATCACAAGGATTTCCAAAAACATGAGTAGCTAATATTGCACTTGTATTTTCAGTAATTGCCGCTTCTATTTTATTTTCATCAATTGTTAAATGCAAAGGGTCAATATCTACAAAAACGGGTTTGCAATTCTCCCAAACAATTGAAGATGTTGTAGCTACATAACTAAATGGAGTTGTTATTATTTCTTTATTATTTCCAAATAGTTTAACAGCCATCTGTAATGGAATTGTGCCATTAGTTGTTACAATTAGATTCTTTTCTAATTGTAACTTATTTTTTATTTTTTTTTCTAACTCTAAAACAAGATCACCTCTATTTGTTAACCAATTATTAATCCATGCTTTACTTAACAACTCGATATATTCCTTTATTGGAGGTAAAAAAGTTTGTGTAACATTAATTTCTTTCATTATTTCAGTCTTTCCCAATTTAACTTTGGTTTAACAGCACCTTCTTTATTTCCTTTCCAACCAAAGTTTTCATTATCTTTAGATAAAATTTCAAATTGTATAGGGTTGTGCGTCTCACAAACAACTGTACCACTATTTAACACCAATAACAACCTTGTAACCGAATATATACCTTCTTGCATAAGGTTTTTAGGTATAACAACCTTTTCTCTATAATAACCCTCATCAATTATTCTCAATTCACTGCAAGAAGAACCAACAAAAACTAGAGTACCCATTTCATCTTGCAAATGAAATGTTATCCCTAATTGTTGTTGATTCTGTTTTTTTATGTAAAATTCAAATTGAATTTCAATTTCTTCTCCTTCTCTAATTACATCTACTAAAAGTTTATTTCTTTCACAAACTTTAGCATATGTAAATTTATAAAAATTATTACCAGGAGCATTATTCAATTGATATTTAACTTCACGTAAACTTTCAGTAAATTGCTTTAAATAATGATTTATTGAATCTTTAACATTACCAGTAAATTGAATTTCACCATTTTCAAGAACAACAGCTTTAGAACACAAACTTTGTAATGAAGCCATATTATGGCTAACAAACAGTACAGTTCTCCCATCAGAATTAGAAATATCTTGCATTTTGCCAATAGCTTTCTTTTGAAACTCAGCATCTCCAACTGCCAAAACTTCATCAACTACTAAAATATCTGGTTCTAAAAAAGCTGCTACTGCAAAAGCTAAACGAACTTTCATTCCGCTTGAGTAACGTTTAACTGGTGTATCTATATAGCGTTCACAACCAGAAAATTCAACAATTTCATCTAGTTTAGAGTTAATCTCTTTTTTTGTCATCCCTAGAATAGCACCATTCAAAAAGATATTCTCTTTTCCTGTCATTTCTGGATGAAAGCCAGTTCCAACTTCTAATAAAGATGCTATTCTTCCTTTAGACTTTATACTTCCTGTAGTAGGTCCAGTGACTTTAGATAAAATTTTTAAAAGTGTAGATTTCCCTGCACCATTCTTTCCAATTATTCCTAAAACTTCACCTCTTTTAACTTCAAAATTAATATCTTTTAATGCCCAAACATATTCAGATTTTCCTTTTTTAGAACGATCATTAGATTCTCCAATTTTTAAAAAAGGATCATCTTTACCTCTAATTTTAGCAATAAACCTATTTAAATCATGACTAATGGTACCAGTACCAATAGTTCCTAAACGATATTGCTTAGATAAATTCTCTACCTTTAAAATTACATCATCTTTCATATTAAATCGTATCTATAAAGGTCTTTTCAGTTTTATTAAAAATCACTAATCCTAATATAAATAATACTAAAGATATTAAAACCATATATAAGATTTGATTAATATGGATATTTCCATCAAAAAATACAATTTTTCTAAATGAATCTATAATGGTAGTCATTGGATTATACTGAATAATTTTAACAGCTATTGGAAAATCTTTCATTTTAGAAACTGCTTCTTCAACAGGATATACAACTGCTGATAAATACATTAATAATTGTACACCAAATGCAACTAAAAATGTTAAATCTCTATATTTTGTAACCATTGAAGAAATTATCATTCCTAGGCCCAATCCTAAAGCCCCCATTGAGATAATTAAAACAGGTAAATAAATTAAGTTGTAATTTACTTCAACAGTAAACTTGGTATAAAAAACATAATATAAATAAAACCCAATGAAAATTAAAAATTGAATTCCGAATTTCAACAAATTAGAAACGACAATAGACATTGGCATAATTACTCGTGGAAAATATACTTTCCCAAAAATTTGTTCATTTTTTTTGAAAGTATCAGAGGTTTGTGTCAAACAATCTTTAAAATAATTCCATGCCGTAATACCTGCAAGGTTAAATAAAAAAGAAGGAATATTGTCTGTTGGTATTGAAGCTATATTATTAAATACTAAAGTGAAAATTACCGAAGTAAATAACGGTTGAATTATATACCATAATGGTCCTAAAACAGTTTGCTTATATAATGTTATAATATCTCTCTTGACAAAGAGTAATAACAAATCTCTATATTGCCAAATTTCTTTTAGATTAAGATCAAAAAGATTCTTTTTTGGAGTAATCTCAAAAAGCCATTTATCAGTTTTCATTTAAGGGGTAACCATTTACACAAATATACCTTTATTTAATAAAAAAAACTAATCAAATTTTTAACAATTAGAAGCAATCTAATTATAAATAAAATTTTAAATTTGAATATGTAATCAATTCAAAAAACATGAACATACAACTAATTGAATGTGTACCCAATATTAGTGAAGGACGAGATATTAATAAAATAAATACTATTGCTAATATTGTTAAAACTGTTGATGGCGTTAAGCTTCTAGATGTTGATCCTGGAAAAGCAACAAACAGAACCGTTATAACATTTGTTGGTGAACCTGAGAATGTTATTGAAGCTGCTTTTTTGTTAATAAAAAAGGCCTCTGATTTGATTGATATGACTAAACATACTGGTGAGCATCCAAGGTTTGGAGCAACAGATGTTTGTCCTTTAGTTCCAATAGCAAATATTTCTATGGAAGAAACTACTAAATACGCACATAAACTTGGAGTAAAAGTTGGTTCTGAACTTGGTATTTCTGGTTATTATTATGAAAATGCAGCAAACTCCGATGAAAGAAAAAATTTAGCAATTGTTCGCTCTGGAGAATATGAGGGTTTAAAAGAAAAATTATCTAACCCAAAATGGAAACCAGATTTTGGGCCATCAAAATATAACACTCAAATAGAAAAATCTGGTGTAACTGCAATTTCTGCTAGAGATTTTTTAGTTGCCTATAACGTCAATTTAAACTCTACTTCTACCCGACGTGCAAATGCTATTGCTTTTGATATTCGTGAAAATGGAAGAACAAAATTGGCTAATGGGAAAAAAGTGTTAGATCAAAATGGTATTCCAGAAAGAATTCCAGGGAAATTGAAAGCTGTAAAGGGAATTGGGTGGTTTATTGATGAATATGGTATTGCTCAAATTTCTTACAATCTGACAAATATTAGTATTACTTCAATGCATGAAGCATTTTACGAAACATGTGAAGCTGCTACAAGAAGAGGATTACGAGTTACAGGATCTGAATTAGTAGGGCTAGTTCCATTACAAGCTATGCTAGATGCAGCAGATTTTTACTTAAAGAAACAACAACGTTCTTTAGGGATATCAGAAACTGAAAAAATTAAAATTGCTATAAAATCCTTAGGCTTAGATGATTTAAAACCTTTTAATCCTCAAGAAAGAATTATCGAATATGTTATGAATGCAAATTCTGACAAAAAACTCATTGATTTTACTGTAAAAGATTTTGCTGAAGAAACTGCTTCTGAATCAATGGCACCTGGTGGCGGAAGTATTTCTGCTTATGTTGGCGCATTAGGAGTTTCATTAGGAACAATGGTTGCAAATCTTTCTGCACATAAAGCTGGTTGGGATGATAAATGGGAGTATTTTTCTACTTGGGCAGAAAAAGGACAGCAATATAAAAATGATTTATTGTTCTTAGTTGATGAAGACACAAATGCATTCAATAAAATTATTGACGGATTTAGAATGCCTAAATCGACACCAGAGGAAAAAGAAATAAGGGCAAGAGCTATTGAAGATGCAACAAAATATGCTACCGAAATTCCGTTTAAAGTAATGCAAACTGCTTATAATTCTATGGAAGTTATGATGGAAATGGCTAAAAACGGATTACAAAACTCGTTATCTGATTCTGGTGTGGGAGCACTTTGTGCTAGGACTGCGGTAATTGGAGCTTATTTTAATGTAAGAATTAATGCAAAAGATATTAAAGATGGTGAGTTTTCTAAAAAAATACTTTCTGAATCTAAAGATATTTATGAAAAAACAATTGCTTTAGAACAGGAGATGATTACAATTATTGATAGCAAAATTTAATTTGCCTTAATAATATTTATTATAGCAGATTTCCCTTCTTCTAAATTTGCTAAAACTTCATAATCTCTTCTGTAATCGTATAATTTAATTTTTGTTGTATTAGTTTTTAATTTACCAGCACTAATATTTATAATTTTGATAATATTTATACTATTCTTTAAGTCTATATTTAGCTTCTTTTTTTCTTTAGTTACTCTAAAGTTTTCAATAATCATTTTCCCATTATTTGAAATTGAAATTATATCGCCATCTTCTTTTCCATAATCCCAAACTTCAAGTCTTAATTTTTTAGTATATATAAAAACGGAAACTTTTTCCCCAGAGTTAATACTCGTTTCACTAAACTTTCTTAAATAATTCTTTGGTTCAATTTGTTTTTTAACTATGCTATCAATTTTTTTTATTTTTTTTATTTTTTTATATATTTTTTTTATTTTTTTTTCTACAAATTTTATACTTACTAATTTAATTTTTCCAGTTGCACAGGTATCTTTGTCATTATAAATACCAGTAAACTTACCGCTTAAAGTTTTCTTTCTTGAATTTCCTTTAAATTTACCTTCAAAATCTATAAAACAAAATTCTTCTGGTAATGATTTTGATTTCGTATATAATATATCATTTTCTTTAAATTTAATTTTTCTACTTTTTTTATTATAATAGCCCCTTATATAAGATTTTGTTTCATCATCCCCAGATATATCTGTATAAGAATAACCTTCCAAAAAACCTTTATTATTTACATTAAATTCAATTTTATATGAAATTAATTGATCTGTATTGATAATCAAACTACCCAATAATTCAAAATTAAAAATTTTATTTTTTTGTGAATAATTATTAAAAACACTTAGTATCCAAAATAAAAGTATAACAGTCTTTTTCATATCTTTTTTTATATATTGCGCTAATTAACTAAAAAAATAATTATTTTATGAAAAAATCACTTACGATTTACACTTTATTATTTGCATTTTTAGCATTTTCATTTAATGCCAATGCATCTTTTCCTGTAAAAAAGAAAAAAGAGAAAACTGAAATTGTTAATGGAGAAAAAATTGAAACAACAAGTTTTTCTACAGCATTTGCTAGTTCAGGAAAAAGCCAAGTTACAGCATTGCTTCTTTGCCTTTTTCTTGGAGGGATCGGGATACACAGATTCTACTTAGGTTATACTTGGCAAGGAATTGTTCAAATCTTAACTCTTGGTGGTTTAGGTATTTGGGCATTAATTGACTTAGTAAGAATTATTACTGGAGATTTACAACCAAAAAACGGTAGCTACTCTAAAACGCTTTAAAAAAGTTAATTTGTGACGTCCTGAAATAGCGTTACAGATTTAAAAATCACCTAGAATTATTCTAGGTGATTTTTTGTATATAACACTTTCTATAGAAAACTCTGTATAGCTAATTCATATCCTTTAACACCAAAACCGAAAATTACACCTTTTGCATTTGGTGCAATATAACTTTGATGTCTAAAATCTTCTCTAGCATGAATATTTGAGATATGAATTTCTACTACAGAAGTTTCAATTCCTTTAACAGCATCTCCTATACCAACAGATGTATGAGTATATGCAGCTGCATTTAAAATAACCCCATCATAATTAAAACCAACTTCATGTAATTTATCAATAATTTCACCTTCTATGTTGGATTGATAATATTCTAAGTCAATAGAAGAATATTTATCTTTTAAAGAATTAAAAATATCATCAAAAGATTCTGAACCATAAATTTCTGGTTCACGTTTTCCTAATAAATTTAAGTTTGGGCCGTTAATTATAATCAGTCTCATATAGCAAAAGTACAATTATTTTGAATTAAAATAAAGGAAGTAAATTTACAATCCAAATTGTAAACCTACTCCAAAATTAGAGATGGATCCAGTATTACTTACTACTTGATAAGAAGCATTAATTTGTATTGTATCACTTAATTTATATCCTACTAAAGGTCTATAATAAAAACCTCCATTATTTCCTGAACTAATTCCTAGTGCATAACCTATATCAGCACCAACTATAAACTCATTACTAGCGTTAAAACGAGCAGTTCCAGCAATTGGTAAAAAAGTAATATCGCCTAAAGAAATATTATTTAACGTTTTTCCAAAATAATGGATAAAACCTACAGTTATTCCCCAATCAAACTCATCACTAGAAGATAACCCATAATTAACATCAGCAGCAATAGAAAAAGAGGAAATATTACTTGTATTCCCTATAGGTAATCCAACATTAATTACTGTGGATAATTTTCCATCTTGAGCATTTAAATTAAAAGTAAATACTGCTATAATCATGCATAAAAATAGTTTCTTCATAGTTAAAATGTTATAGGTTCGTAAAAAAACGAAAGTAATAAAATTTACAAATAGAAAAGAGCTAGTTTTAAAACTAGCTCTTTTCTATTTAAATATACATATTTTTATAATCTATAGCCTAAACCAATTTGGAAATGGTTTTGCGAGATATCCCTTACTCCTAGTGTTCCATCATTTAAATTTCTTGTACCATGACCATAACGTAAATTAGCGAACCAAGTTTCATTTACATCATAAGACAAACCAGCACTTACTCCCCAATCTACAGCATCTTCAGTTACAGCTGATCCAAAATCAATACTTCCGTAAGGACCTAATTGGAAACTAAATTGTTCTGTTAAACGAACTCCAAACATAACTGGAATAACATATTCTTTAAAGCTAGAATTTCCATTAAATTCAATATTTATTTGAGCTTCTGGTCGTACATAAAATTTATTAGAAATAGTAAACTCAGCAAATGCCCCAATATAAATACCTGGAAAATTATCTTTAACAGTAGTTGCACCTACAATTTTCGCTGTAAGTGTATTGTAACCAGCGGAAATTCCGAAGTTAGCATTTTGGGAATAAATTGTGGATGAAAATACAATGGCGCATAGAGCGCAAAATACTTTTTTTTTCATAATTTGTGGGTTTTTGTTAGATGATAAAAATAAATAAAAAAAGACTAATATTATAAAATATCACTACTTTTTATTGAATGATTTCTAAAAAATGGCATAATTATATATCAGACTATCAACTATTTCTTAAAATTGAAAGAGGTTTATCAGAAAATACTATTGATGGTTATAGTAGAGATTTAAAAAAATTAACCTCTTTTTTAGAAAGTGATGATATCATGATTTCTCCTACTCTAATTGATGAAGAATTAGTTCAACAATTTATATATAAAATTGCTAAAGAAGTAAACCCTAGAAGTCAAGCAAGAATCATATCAGGCTTAAAAAGTTTTTTTGATTACTTAGTTTTTGAAGACTACAGAAAAACAAATCCGTTAGAATTAATTGAAGCTCCAAAAATTGGAAGAAAGTTACCAGATACATTATCCGAAGAAGAAATTAACGAATTGATTAACGCTATAGATTTAAGTCATTCGCAAGGAGAACGCAACAGAACTATTTTAGAAACAATGTATAGCTGTGGTTTACGAGTAAGCGAATTAATCAATTTACAAGTTTCTGACCTTTTCTTTGATGAAGGTTTTATAAAAGTAACTGGAAAAGGAAATAAACAACGTTTTGTACCGATACACTACAATGCGCAAAAATTTATTTCATCTTATATTCAGCTAATACGGAATCATATTACTACAAAAAAAGGGTATGAAGATACCTTATTTTTAAATAGACGTGGAAAAGGGTTAACTCGTCAAATGATTTTTACAATTTTGAAAGACTTATCTATCAAGATTAACTTAAATAAAAAGATAAGCCCGCATACATTACGACATTCTTTTGCAACCCATTTATTGAAAAACGGGGCCGATTTAAGGGCTATACAACAAATGCTAGGTCATGAAAGTATAACAACAACGGAAGTTTATGTTCATTTAGATAAAAGCTATTTAAAAGATGTTGTAGAAACCTTTCATCCTAGAAAATAAAAAATCCTGCTTTAAAGCAGGATTTTTAAAATATAATTATTTTTAATATAAACTATTTAGCAACGTTTACTGCCCTAGTTTCTCTAATAACAGTAACTTTTACTTGTCCAGGATACGTCATATCGTTTTGTATTTTTTGAGAAATACTGAATGATAATTCCGCAGCTTTAGTGTCGTTTACTTTAGTGCTTTCTACCATTACACGTAATTCACGTCCAGCTTGAATAGCATATGCTTTTTGAACTCCAGTGAATCCGAAAGCAATATTCTCTAAATCTTTTAATCGTTGGATATATGAATCTAACACCTGACGTCTCGCACCTGGTCTTGCTCCAGAAATAGCATCACAAACTTGCACAATTGGTGATATTAAACTTTTCATTTCAATCTCGTCATGGTGAGCTCCAATTGCATTACAAACATCTGGTTTTTCACCATATTTTTCTGCCCATTGCATTCCTAATAATGCGTGTGGTAATTCACTTTCTGCATCTGGTACTTTACCAATATCATGTAACAATCCTGCACGTTTAGCAACTTTAGCATTCAAGCCCATTTCAGCAGCCATAATTCCACAAAGATTAGAAACTTCACGTGAATGCTGCAATAAATTTTGTCCGTAAGAAGAACGATATTTCATACGTCCCACAGCTTTAATCAATTCTGGATGTAATCCATGAATTCCTAAATCAATAACTGTTCTCTTACCAACTTCTATAATTTCTTGAGTAATTTGTTTTTCTGTTTTCTTAACAATTTCTTCAATTCTTGCAGGGTGAATTCTCCCATCAGTTACCAATTTATGCATCGATAAACGTGCAATTTCTCTCCTTACAGGATCAAAACATGAAAGAATAATTGCCTCTGGAGTATCGTCAACAATAATCTCAACACCTGTAGCAGATTCTAACGCTCTAATATTTCTTCCTTCACGCCCAATAATTCGACCTTTAACATCATCAGATTCCAAATTAAATACTGATACACAGTTTTCTACAGCTTGTTCTACTCCTACTCTTTGTATGGTTCCTAAAACTACTTTTCTTGCTTCTTGTTCTGCTGTTAATTTAGCTTCTTCTACTGAAGTTTGAATAAAAGCCATCGCATCTGTTTTTGCTTCATCTTTTAAAGAGGAAACTAATTCTTTTTTAGCTTCATCCGCAGATAAACCAGAAATTTGCTCAAGCATATCTACATGACGCTTGTGCATTACCTCTAAATCTTCTTCTTTTTTATCTAGGAATTCTAACTTATGATTGTAGTCATTTTCTTTCTGCTGAACAGAATTATTTAACTTCTTGCTTCTATCTAACTCCGATGAAACTTGAGATTCTTTATCTCTAATTCTTTTTTCAACATCTCCCAACTTCTTCTCTCTTGATAAAATAACTTTTTCGTGTTCAGACTTAAGCTCAATAAACTTTTCTTTGGCTTGTAATATTTTATCCTTTTTTATTGATTCTGCTTCTACTTTAGCTTCTTTTAATATTGTATTTGCTTCTTTTTTTGTTCTTGATATTGTTTTATTGGCTTTCGTTTTTTCTAAAGATTTACTTATAATAAATCCAACTACTAATCCTATTAAGATTCCCACAATAATGGGAAGTGTCATTCCATCCATAATTTTCTATTAAATGTATAAAAAAAGCCTACATCAGTATGGTTTTAAACTCCAAAAAAACAAGTTTAGGACTAACTGATTGATCAAGGATCCACTCTATGGCGGCATGCTTTCCTAATCAAGACTCATCCTTTTTAATTGAATAGCGTTGAGTTTAACAACAATGTACTAATGTAGGCAGTATATTAAAATGTATTTTAAAGAACTTATTCTAAATGAGTTTCTAATAATTTAGTGAGCTCATCTATCTTTTGCAATGCTTCTGTATTATCGGTACCTTTTTGTAATGATGAAATTTCTAATTTTGATGCAAATTGCAAAGCACACATAGCTAAAACATCCTGTTTATCACTAACTGCATAATTTTGCTCATACATAGAAATTAGTTTATTTATTGCGTTTGCAGCCTTTCTAGTACCTTCTTCTTCTTGTGTACTATTAACGCTTAACGGGTATGTTCTACCTGCAATTACAACATTAATCTTTAATTTCTTCACTATTTAATGACCTTAATCATTCAATTGAACGATGCATTTATCGATCTCTCGAATTAAAGCATTTATTTTGAGTTTTGTATCTCTGGTATTATCATTACTGCCTTCTATAGTTTTGGCAACCTTAAGCAAATTATATTGCTCTTGTTGTTTATCTAAAACTTGTTGCTTTTTTTGTAGCTGAACTTGTAAATCACTGGTGTTTTGTAGCAAAATTTCATTTTCCTTTTTTAAAAATTCGTAATTGGAAAGCATGTTTTTTAACTTAACTTCCAATAAATGAATTGCTTCTAGTGTGTTACTCATCTAACTTATAACAATCAAAACTATATCAACAAAGTTAGCGTTCTGTTTTAAATTTACCAAGATATTCTTCTCTTTTTACTAAATAACTGACTCATAATCAATTATGAATTCGTTCCTTTTTTATACTTTAGCGTAAAATTTTTGCACCTTGAAATTTTCATGTTTTCTATTATTTTTATTGACATCACTTACAATTTCATCACAGGAAAAATATCCAAAAGATGTGTTTGGAAGTCCGTTAGATATTCCAATAGTTTTGTCTGGTACTTTTGGCGAATTACGTAACAATCATTTTCACTCTGGAGTCGATATTAAAACTCAACGTAGAAATGGATTAAAAATTTATGCTCCTTTTGAAGGCTATGTTTCTAGAATTAAAATATCACTTTGGGGATACGGAAAAGCGTTGTATGTTACACATCCTAATGGATTTACGACTGTTTATGCCCATCTAAGTAAATATGGTGATGGTATTGAAGAGTATATAAAAAATGTACAGTATCAGAAAGAAAACTATCAAACAGGAAATGCATATCCTAAACCGCATGAACTTCCTGTAAAAAAAGGGCAAATTATTGCGTATAGTGGAGATACTGGGGGGTATGTTCCACCTCACTTACATTATGAATTTAGAGATACAAAAACAGAACATATCATAAATCCGATGCATTTTGGATTAACTCCAAAAGATACAAAAGCACCTACCATAAATTCTGTAGTAGCGTATCCTTTGCAAAGTGATTCAAGAATTAATCAGCGAAATAAAAAAGAAATACTAGCTATTAAAAACCTAGGAAATAACAGCTATACAACAGATAGAATTTTAGCAAGCGGAACAATAGGTTTTGGTATTAATGTTTTTGACAGATTAAATGACGCTCCTAATAAAAACGGTATTTACAGCCTTGAAATGAAGGTTAATGGAAAACGCGTGTATTATCATGATGTTGAAACTTTTTCTTTTTCAGAGAGTAAATACATTAATCTTTTAATTGATTATAAACATTATTCAAAATACAAAAGACGTTATCAGAAAACACATCAAGTAAAAGGAAATACCTTATCTATTTATGAAGATTTAATAAATAAAGGTCGTATTAAAATAAATGAGGGACTAAGTTATTCGATAGAAATTATTGCAAAAGATTATAAAAACAACACTAGCAGCATAAAAATTCCTGTGAAAGGCATTAAAAGTAACACTATTTTTAAAGAGATTGATACAACTGCATTTAAAATACATCACCAAAAGTTTAATAAGTTTTCTATCAAAAATGTAACAGTTGCTTTTCCAAAAAATACTTTTTACAATGATTTATTTTTAGACTTTAAAGTAAAAGATGGAGTTGCATCAATTCATAATAAAACAGTTCCTTTAGATAAAAAATTCACATTAACTTTTAATACCTCAAAGTATTCAAAAAAAGAAAAAAAACGTCTTTATATTGCTAATGTCACAAATAAAAAATATCCAAGACATCAATATACAAGAAAAAGAGACAGTGTGTTTTTTACGACAACAAAAACTTTAGGTAAATACTCTTTACTTTCTGACAATCAAAAACCTAAAATATATTCAATTAATTTTACCAATGAGCAAAACATATCAAAACACAACTTTTTAAAGGTTAAAATTGCAGATGTTGGTTCTGGAATAAAATCGTTTAGAGCCACTATTGATAACGATTGGATTTTGATGGAATACAACCTTAAAAAGAAAGAATTAAGCTATAATTTTAAAGATAAAAAACTAGTTGGAAACAAACATGTTTTTAAAATTGAAGTTTCTGATAACGTTGGAAATACCAATACCGCATCTAGAACGTTCTATAGAAAAGATTAATTTCTAAATGATATATTTGCACAAATTTTTATAAGTGAAAAAACTACTTTTAATTTTACTCATCTTCCCTTCTCTATTAATCGCTCAGAAAACGGCTATTATAAAAGGAACAGTTAAAAACAAAAACAATCAACCTATAGAAAAAGTATCAGTAAAGTTTGGTAAAACCGGAACTTCAACAGATGAAAAAGGTAGATATTCTATAAGAATCCCTGTAAAACAGACAATTTCTTTAGTATTTAGTCATGTTTCATACCATACATTAAGTAAAGAATTTACAAGTAAATCGATAAAAACTACTCGATACTCTCCTATTTTACGTTTAAAAACTGAACAATTAGAAGAAATCATTGTAAAAGATAAAAGAAACGAAGCTGAAGGAATTACAACTATTGACACTAAAAAAGTTCAAAATCTTATTGGCCCGAATGCAGGAGTTGAGAATGTTTTAATGACATTACCAGGAGTAAATAATAATAATGAACTTAGTACACAATATAATGTTAGAGGTGGAAATTTTGACGAAAACTTGGTGTATGTTAATGGAATTGAAATTTATAGACCATTTTTAGTTAGATCTGGTCAACAAGAAGGGTTAAGCTTTATTAACTCGCACATGATACAGAATATTAAGTTTTCTGCTGGTGGATTTCAAGCTAAATATGGTGATAAACTTTCTTCGGTTTTAGATATCACCTATAGAAAACCTAAAGAACTTAAAACCACTATCGATGCAAGTTTATTAGGCGCTAGTATTACTGTAGAAAAAGCTTTTAATGAAAAATTAAGTGGGATTATTGGAGTTCGTTATAGAGATAACAGCCTCTTTGTAAATAGCAAACAAGTTGAAGTTAACTTTAACCCTAATTTTACTGATGTACAATCTTTCTTATCTTATGATTATAGCGATAAATTAACGATAAGTTATTTAGGTAATTTTTCACTTAACAACTATAATTACAAACCTTTATCAAGAAAAACACGTTTTGGAACAGTTGCAGATCCACTAGAATTAATTGTTTTTTATAGTGGACAAGAAAAAGATGCCTATTTAACGTTATTTAATGCTGTTTCTGCTGAATATAAAGTAAATGAAGATTTAACCTTAACTGGTGTTGCTTCTATTTACAATACACAAGAAGAAGAACATTTTGATATTGCCGCAGCATATAATTTAGGAGAAGTTGATACTAATGTAGCTTCTGAGAATTTTGGTGAAGTAGAATTTTCTGAAGGAATTGGTTCTCAAATAAATCATGCTAGAAATGATTTAGATGCATTAATTACTAACCTGCAAATTAGAGGGACACTTAAGAAAGGTAAAAATCAATATGATTTTGGTGTTAAATATCAAAATGAAAATATAAAAGACAGAATTAGAGAGTGGGAAATCATAGATTCATTAGGTTTTGCTGTTAGACCACCTAATCATACTACTGCAAATAATCAACCCTATAGTTCTTTTAACGGACCAATAGAACCTTTTCAGAATATTCGAGTAGAAAATAATGTTCAAACAAATAGAATCTCTGGATTTGCTCAATTTAGTAGAAAAGATAATTGGAACGAACATGATGTATGGTATAATTTCGGAATACGAGCTCAACGCTGGAATGTTGCTTCAAACGGTGTAAGTCAAAGTCATTTTATTTTTAGTCCAAGAGCACAATTTGCTATTAAACCAGATTGGGAAAAAGACATGCTTTTCAGAATATCTGGTGGTTGGTATTCTCAACCTCCTTTTTATAAAGAGCTTAGAGATATAAACGGTGTAATTCATCCAGAAGTAAAAGCACAAAAATCGTTTCATTTGGTAGCTGGTAACGATTATAGTTTTAACATGTGGGAAAGACCTTTTAAATTGACTACAGCATTGTTTTATAAAAATTTATCTGATGTAAATTCCTATACAGTAGATAATGTACGAATTAGATATAGAGCTGATAATGTTACTGAAGCCTATGCATATGGATTAGACGTGCGACTTAACGGAGAATTTGTTCCAGGAAGTGATAGCTGGGTTAGTATTGGTTATTTAAAAACTGAAGAAAACATAGACAATAGAGGGTATATTGCAAGACCATCAGATCAACGTTTTAAATTGGGTATCCTTTTCCAAGATTATGTACCTAATATCCCTGATTTAAAAGCATATCTTAATTTAGTCTATAACACTGGAGTTCCTGGTGGTTCTCCTGCATATGCAGACGTATATCAGTTTCAAGAACGTTTGCGTGACTATAAACGTGCAGATATTGGTATATCCTATGTTTTTGCTGACATCAACAAACAACACACAACAGGTTGGTTATCTAAATTTAAAGAATTAACAGCTGGTTTAGAACTTTTTAATATGTTTGATATTCAGAACTCTATTACCAATACTTGGGTAAGAGATGTGTATTCTAAGCGTCAATATGGAATTCCGAATTTTATGACTGGAAGAGTATTAAACTTTAAAGTGAGTATGCAGTTTTAAAAAAGCCCTTAATGAAGGTAACATTAAAGGCTTTTATCAACCAAATCAAATAACAAATAAAGGAATTTATTTAGTATAAATATAGTTAGATTTTTAATAGTTTTTCTACCTATAAATAGTGATTTTTATAAATAAAAAAAGCGAGATAAAAACATAATACCTCGCTTAAAAAAAAATGCAAAATTCTAACAAATAATTAACTCTTTCTTTTTATAATTTTCTTTGTAATTTTCCCTTTATCTGTAAATATCTTTAACATGTAAATACCGTTTGACAACATTTTAATATTTACATTTTCCTTATTACTAGACTTAACCTTCTTCCCTAGTATATTATAGATTTCTACTTTGGTAAGTTTAATATTATTAGAAAGATTAATTTTGAAATTATCTTCAATAGGATTCGGATAAATAGCTATATTATCTCTTAGAATATCTTTATTAGACAAAGATGGTTGCTGACAAAAAGTGTTATAACTTGCAGTTACATCTTTTTCCCAATTGCTATTATTTTTTGCATCATCTATATTATCAACTTGTATACATGTTAATTGATTATTACCTGTAGCAATAAGTTTTGTTAAACCTTTATTACCTGCAATATTTAAGTAAACTAATTTATTGTTACTAACAATTAACTCTTTAAGGCTAGAGACCATAGACGCATCAATTTCTTCAATTAAGTTATTTGAAACATTCAATATTTTAACTCCATTATTAGTTCTTGCAATGGTTCTTCTTTCTCCTGATATTCTAGATGATAAAACAACAGTTGTAGAATTTAATAAACTACTAATATCTGTTATAGTATTACCAGAAATATCAATACTTGCAGCATTAGTAAAAGCTTCAAGACCTGTAACATCTGTAATATTTTGACCACTTAAATCTAAATCCCCAGTAAATGCTTGCGCTTCTTCTATAGTTATCATTCCATCTCCATCTCCATCTAAACCTGGAATAGCTTCTAAAACAGTTTCTAATGCTTCATCTTCTGTGTGTATTTCCCAAACAGAGCTACAACTTGTATTAAAAGAAAGACCGGGATCAACGTTTGTCCAATTTGTAGTTGAATAGGTTACATCATCTACTTCAACACAGGTTAAATCAACATTCCCTCTTGAATCAAAATAAGTAAAATTACTATTGTTACCATTTTTAACATTTAGCTTTGTTAATTGATTATCATTGACACTAAATGATAACAATTTATCATTTTTAGATACATCTAACTCAGTTAATAAATTATTTCCTATTCTAAAATCTTCCAGTAGTAGCAACATACCTACATTAATGCTAGTTAATTTATTATTATTGAGTCGAACATTATCTAATTTTATATTATTAGAAAAATCTATACTTGTTATTAGATTATCATAAACTTGTATAGTTGTTAAGTTTGTATTTTTACTTATATCAATACTTGTAAGTTGATTACCATGAGCATAAAAAATATTTAAATTTGTTAGGAAGCTAACGTCTACAGTCGTTATTTGATTTCTCATAATTCCCAAAGTCTCAATTAATGGGTTTTTAGAAACATCAATTGTTGTTAATTGATTATCATTTACAAAAAGTGATGCTAAATTTACGTTTGCTGAAACATCTATATTTGTCAAATTATTCTCTCCTAGACTTAATGTTGTTAATTTTAAGTTTTTTGAAACATCTGCACTTGTTAAATTATTAATTCTAACATCTAAACCAGTAATATTTATAAAAGCCTCTAGACCAGTTAAATCAGCAACTTCTAACTCTTTTGCTACTAAATTCCCTGTAAAAGCCTCTGCTTCTGCAACTTGAATTTCTGCATCTCCATTTGTATTTACATCTGTATTTGATATTAATGCAGCTTTAAAATTTGTGTCTGGAATATTAACAACTAGTGGTTTGTAACAATCTACGCTAAACACTGATGCATCATCAACATTTGTCCAATTTGTAGTTGAATAATCTACATCATCTACTTCTACACAGGTTAAGTTTGGGTTGTCATTTAAACTTATTGTATGGATTGTTGCATTTGCAGAGTTATTAAGATTTACTTTGGTTAAAAGGCTATTATTGTCTAGATAAACTGCTTCTAGCAAAGAATTATTTTTCAAATCTATTTCAAAAATATCGTTATTTTGAAGCTGTAGAGTTCTTAATTTTACATTTTTTGACACCTTTAAATTCGTTAATTTATTACTAGAAACAACTAATTTTATTAACTCAGTATTATTGCTTATATCTAAATTTTCAATAATATTATTCCCCACTGTTAACTGCTCTAATTTGGTGTTACTAGCTGTATTTAAAGAAGCAATTTTATTGTTAGCAAAGGTAACAGCTAATAAGTTTGTATTGTTTGAAATATCAATAGTTGAAATATCGCTATCAGAAATATCTAAATACTCTAAACTAATATTTTTTGATACATCAATAGCTGAAATACTTGTTTTAAAAACAGAAAATATCTTTAAATTAATATTATGAGATATATTTATATTACTAATAGGATTGAAACCTATAAACAACTCATTTAATTTGATATTATTTGATAAATCAATACTGTTTATAGTATTTCCTTCAATATTTAATTTTGTAATATTTATCATAGCTTTTATACCAGTAACATCTGCTATAGTTTTTGAACTAATGTTTAAATCAGTTATAGCTTCTGCGTCACTCAGTAAAATATTACCATTTAATCCATTAGAATCATAACCAGCATCTATTAAAGCCTGCTCAAAATTTGTATCTGGTATATTTACAATTTGTGCATTTACAGGAAATCCACAATCTACATTATATACAGAATTATCATCAATATTTGTCCAATTTGAAGTTGCATAATCAACATCATCAACTTGAATACAAGTTAAACCAGTGTTTTTTGATAAATCAATTTCAGTAATAGCAGTATTTGTTCCATTATTTAGATTAATTGAGGTTAGTTCATTTTCATTTAAAAACAATCTTTTTAATGAAGTATTATTTGAAACATTAATAGTTTTAAGTTTAGCTTTGTATGCATCAATTCTTTCTAAAAGTGGGTTATTAGAAACATTTAACTCAGTAATCTCATTTTCACCCATTCTTAAATCATACAATTTTGGGTTTTTACTAATATCTAAAGTTGTTAATTTTGCATCAGAAACATACAACCTTTCTAGTTCTGGCAACAATGTTACATCTATTGTAGATATTGATGTTTGCCAAAAATGCACTCTATTTAGTTTGGTGTTTTTAGATAAATTTACAGTTCCTAAATTTAAATTTAAATCAAAATTCATTTGTTCTAAATTTGTATTTGTGGAAATATCTAAGGAAGTAATATTATTTTTACTTCCCCAAAGTCTCTTTAGTTTTAAATTATTTGAAACATTAATATTATCTAACTTATTTTCAGATAAATACAAATATTCTAAATCTAAGTTTTTAGAAACATCTGTTTTAGAAATATTGTTTTGATTTGCAATAAAACTCTTTAATAAAATGTTTTTACTAACATCTATTTCTGTTAAATCATTTACTCTTACATCTAAATAAATTAAAAAAGGATTATTAGAAATATCAATTTTATTAATTTCATTATATCCTGCAAATAGGTATGTTAATTTTGGCATGTACTTTATAGCAGAAATATCTTTTATTTTCCCATTAACATTCGTTAAATTGGGGTTAAGAGGAATTTCAGAATGTACTACATTAGTAGGATTCCATAATTTTAAACTATCAATTTTTTCAGCATCTGTAAGTAACAATTTTCCATCTAAAGTAGTATTAGAATCCCAACCTAAATCTATTAATGCTTGTTCAAAATTTGCATCTTCAATAGGAATAATTGTTTGTGAGAAAATATTAAATACCGTAAATGAAAATAACAAATAAAGTAGTCTTTTATTCATAATATAAGTTTTTGTAAAAATGTTATTTTTTATATAAATAGTCAATACCTAGATATAGGTATTCATTAAGTTACTAAGGGCAAAATACTTTTGCATATTTATACCAATCAAATACAGAATTTGTATCAAGTTTTTGTTTAATGTTTTTTCTATGTGTATCTACTGTGGAAGTAGCAATAAAAAGTTTATCAGCTATCTCATTGGTTTTGTACCCATTTGTAACTAATCTAAAAATTTCATTTTCTTTTTTAGTTAAAGAATAGAATTTTGATTTATTTAATTTTTTAAATCTTTTATCTTCTTTTAAATTAGTTGATAATTTTGCTAGCTCTGGTAAATCCTGTAATGTCAAATTATAAAAATAAAGAAAGTCTTCAATAAGACTTATTGGCATTACTTTATTATCAATTAGATATTTATTATCAATAGTTTTATATGCATTGTTATACTTTAATTTAATTACCCCCATAATCAATTTGTGTTTTTTTTGTTTATAACAAAATTAATTTGTCTAGCTAAAAAAAAACCATACTTTAGTATGGCTTTATAATTATGAGAAAGACCTTTATACTTTTACTTCTTATTTTTTTAACAATTGCCTGTTCAGTTATTGATAATGACACCACTTACACTTTTCAGGATAAAGTAAAAATGCTTGATTTTAAAAGCGATACTTTAGAGATAAAAGATGTTATTTTATTATATAAAAAAGGGAAATTCACAGAATCAATAAGTGAAAAAGTATTTTACTCTCTTAAAGATCAACAAAATAGTTGGTTACATTTTCAAATAGATTCATTAAATAAAGATAAGTATCTCATTAATTGGAACAGTTACTTAAAAACTGGTCAAGTTTTTATTGTAACACAAAATATTATACAAGAATTAAACTCTAACTACAGATATAACCCACTTAAAGAAAGAAAAGTTAATTTTCGTTTACCAACATGGAAACTCAAAAAGAACAATAAAAAAACTAATGTTTTTATTAAAATAAATGATAGCGACAGGTATCACTCCAATTTAAAATTTTTATTATTAAATACTAATGATTTTTTAAAATTTACTCAAGAAGATGCTAGATATAATATAGCAATCTGCACTTTTTTATTAATTTTAGGTTTTATAATTTTAGTGTTATTTTACATACAAAAGCAGTATAATTTACTTTGGTATTTTGGATATATGGCTTTTTTAATAACAGATTACTTAATCTTTAAAGGTCTCTGGTTTAATGATTTATTATCTAATGACCCTTTTTTATTTCATAATCTTAAAACATTAGTACAAACTTCTTTAGTACTTTTCGCAGCATTTTTTTTTATGAATTTATATCCTTTTGAAAGAAAAAACTCATTTTCTAAAAATCTATTTAAAACTGCTGCTTTTACCTCTTTTATTATTATTCTATTGTTGATTTTAAAATGGGTCATCGACGATGTACAGTTTAATTTATATTGGTATTGGATTCCCGTAAGAATCAGCGCTATACTTATTTTTATCGCTCATTTTATTTTAATATTCAAAAAAATAATACCTTTTTATTTAGGTATTTCTTTTTTACTTACCATACTATTTGCCATAGTACATTTATTTATAAATCCAAACCCAAAAATATCACTAAACTCTGCACTTTTATTAGTGAATTTCTCCTATGTTTTAATGGTTTTAGAAACTCTTTTAATAACATACTATGTTATTAGTGAAATTGTAAAAGAAAAAATGTTAGCTATTAATTTACGTCAAGAAAATTTGAACTTACGAAATAGTTTTCAAGAGAATTTACTAAAATCTCAACATTTAGAACGTAATAAATTAGTCAATAATGTACACGACAGCTTTGGTGGTTATTTAGAAGCTTTAAAACTTCGACTTTTAAATAAATCTAAAAATACCCCAGAAAAAGTTCAAGAAATTTTAGACTCATTTTATAAAGAATATCGTTATTTATTATACAGCTTGTATTCGCCGAAAATTAACTCAGAAAATTTTATTGAAAATTTAAATGAGTTTTGTTATAAATTTAATCAACTTACAAATAATCGTATTCAAAACAATTTTGATATTAAAAATATAGAACTATCGTCAGAAAAATGTGTGCATTTTTATAGAATAATCTCAGAATTAACAACCAACGCAATTAAGTATTCTAAAGCTTCAAAAATTATTATAGAAATTAATAATAATGAAAATTATTTTTATTTAGTAGTAAAAGATGACGGAATAGGTTTTGATAAAAAATTAATTAAAAAAAATAGTTTAGGTATAAAGAGTATAGAAAATCGTGTATTACAAATGAACGGTAAGATTAATATTGACTCTAAAATTAATAAAGGAACATTTATAAAAATAAGCATCCCAATCTAATGACAAAAGAACCATTAAAAATTGTAATAGCAGATGATAATCGCTTTTTTTGTGATGCTTTAAAGGATAGCTTAAATATACATGATGAATTTACTATAAGTAATACTTTTACTTCTTTAGACTCTCTAATATCGTTCACTAATAATTCTATTTTTGATATTTTAATTTTGGATGTAAATTTTAATGGTCTTAGTTCTTTAGACTTTATTCATAAAATAAAAAACGATACTTCAGATTTTAAAATTATTGCATTAACAACTATGAATAATAATTTCATAAAAGAAAAAGCGCTAAATAAAGGTGTTGATTATTTTATTGGAAAAGACAGTGATTTATCAAACTTTAAAGAGGTTATTTTAAATTGTTACAAGAATGATCAAGAAAAGGTTAACAATAAATCTTTTAAAATATCTATAGGTAATTTGGATTTTACAAAAAGAAAATTAGAAGTTTTAGAAGCATTATATAATCACTCTGATAAAAAAGAAAAAGAACTTTCTAAAATCTTAAATATCTCCGAGAGTTCTTTAAAATCTCATAAAAGAGAATTATTTGAAATTACAAATACTAAAAATACTCCAGAACTATTAAAATTTGGAATTCAAAATGGATTAATAGTTTTTTAATCCAATATTTGACTAGCATGTACTTTTGTTTTTACTTTTAAAATTACATCTTCAATAACACCATTTTCATCAATAACAAAAGTAGTTCTATGAATTCCGTCATATTCTCGACCCATAAACTTTTTTGGTCCCCAAACACCAAATGCATTAATTACAGATTTATCTTCGTCTGCTAACAAAGGAAACGGTAACCCATGTTTATCTATCCAATTTTGTTGACGTTTTGCTGAATCTGCACTTGCACCCAAAATTCGATATCCTTTGGCTAAAAAAGATTGATAATTATCACGTAAATCACAAGCCTCAGCTGTACAACCAGGCGTACTTGCTTTCGGATAAAAGAATAACACCAACTTTTTACCTGAAAAATCAGAAAGCTTTACTGTATTTCCTTTTTCATCTTTAGATTCGAAATTTGGAGCTTTATCCCCTACTTTTAATGATGTCATATCCTGTTGAGTTTATAAAGTATAAAAATACAACGTTTATAAAGTTTCTTCTAACATTTTCTTAAAAAAATGATGTCAAGTAAGATATTATACTTTCAACTTTTTTAACTTTACAACTTAATAATTCATTTTATGACCAAACAAGAAAAGGTTCAATTTGTAATTGAGACACTTCAAGAAAAATACCCAACAATACCAATTCCGTTAGATCATAAAGATCCCTATACCTTATTAATTGCTGTTTTGTTATCTGCACAATGTACAGATCTTAGAGTTAATAAAATTACACCTCTTTTATTTGCTAAAGCTGACAATCCGTTTGATATGATTAAAATGACTGTTGAAGAAATTAAAGATATTATTCGCCCCTGCGGATTATCACCCATGAAATCTAAAGGTATTTATGGGCTTTCTAAAATATTAATTGATAAATATGATGGCGAAGTACCTCAAAGTTTTGAAGGTTTGGAAGAATTACCAGCAGTGGGGCATAAAACAGCAAGTGTAGTGATGAGCCAAGCTTTTGGCGTGCCTGCTTTTCCTGTAGATACTCATATCCATAGATTGATGTGGCGTTGGAACCTTACAAATGGTAAAAACGTTACACAAACAGAAAAAGATGCAAAACGTCTATTTCCTAAAGAATTATGGAACGATTTACATTTGCAAATAATTTGGTATGGAAGAGAATATTCGCCCGCTAGAGGTTGGGATTTAGATAAAGATATTATTACTAAAACTATTGGTAGAAAAACTGTTTTAGAGAAATATTATAAAACTTAAACCATAAAAAAAGCCCCAACATTTGTTGAAGCTTTTTCCACTCTTAATTCAAATTCAATTCAATGAGATTTTTTGATTTGGTTTTTACAATAGTTAGTGATTTGGAAAAATTAATCAAAAATTGAACTGTTTCTTGTTTAGGTTGCATCTGAAACTCAGATGACTTTTTAAAGTAAATTTGCATCATATAAGCAGGTTTTAGATTTAGTTATCAACTACTTAACGATACATTTTTACATTTATTGTTAGTTCACTAAAATAATTTTATTCTTTTCTATTATCTTTCTTAAATTAATAAGCGCATATCGCATCCTACCTAAAGCAGTATTGATACTAACACCTGTATTTTCAGATATTTCATTAAAGCTCATATCTTTATACATACGCATTTTTAATACTTCTTTTTGCTCTTCTGGTAATTCTTCAACCAAATCCCTAACATCAGATAAGATTTGTTCTTTTACCATCTTTTTTTCTGCATTTAATTCACCATCACCTAATACAGAAAAAATATCAAACTCATCTGTATTTTTAAATGTCGGCATTCTATTACTTTTTCTAAAAAAATCGATGATTAGATTTTGGGAAATACGCATCACCCATGGTAAAAACTTACCTTCTTCGTTATAATTCCCTTTTTTTAAGGTTCTTATCACTTTTATAAAGGTATCTTGAAAAATATCTTCTGTAATATTTCTATCGTGAACTTTGTTATAGATAAAACTATATAAGCGTTGTTGATGTCTTTTTATTAATTTTTCTAAGGCAATTTCGTTTCCTCTGATATAGTCGCTAACTAGAGTACTGTCTTGGGCTACTTCTTTACGCATCATAAATTACTTTTAAGAAAAACGAGTGTTTTTCTGATTAATATTTAATTATAATTTTAAAAGTAATTTTAAACTATATGCGTGTTTTTGTGGTTATTAATAAGCCAAATATTGAAATATTTTTTTAAATCAACAAACTTTTTAACAAAAAATCGATTTATTTTTTTCTAAATCTAGTATTAAAAGTAGTATTTTTATGCTCTATTTTTTTATTAAATGACGACAGATATAGCTACTGCAAATCCTAAAGAAAACATTATTATTAAAGGAGCAAAACTCCATAATTTAAAAAATATTGATGTTGTAATTCCTAGAAATAAATTGGTAGTAATCACTGGTTTATCAGGGTCTGGTAAATCTTCTTTAGCTTTTGATACGTTGTATGCTGAAGGACAAAGACGATATGTTGAGAGTTTATCTTCATATGCTCGTCAATTTTTAGGAAAATTGCACAAACCAAAAGTAGATTATATAAAAGGAATTGCTCCAGCTATTGCTATTGAACAAAAAGTGAATTCTACAAATCCACGTTCTACAGTTGGTACATCAACAGAAATTTACGATTACATAAAACTATTGTATGCTAGAATTGGTAAGACCTTCTCTCCTATTTCAAATGCTGAAGTTAAAAAAGATACCGTTTCGGATGTTGTAAATCACATTAAAACATTAGAAGAAAAAACTAAGCTTTTATTACTTTCTCCAATTGTTATTGATGAAAACAGAGATTTAAAGACTGTTTTGCAGGTTTTAGAGCAACAAGGATATGCTAGGTTAAAATATAAAGATACTGTTTATAGAATTGGAGAATTTCCATTAAAAGAATATAAAAATGATGATTTATTTTTAGTAGTTGATAGGATCATTACTAAGAATGATGAAGATTTTTATAATAGATTGGCAGATGCAATACAAACTGCTTTTTTTGAAGGAAAAGGAGTTTGTATGATAGAAAATTTAGCAACTAAAACTATAAAAGAATTCAGTAATAAATTTGAATTAGACGGAATTACTTTTTTAGAACCCAACACTCATTTTTTTAGTTTTAATAATCCTTACGGAGCTTGTCCAACCTGTGAAGGATATGGAAATGTAATAGGAATTGATGCTGATTTAGTCATCCCAAATACAGGTTTATCTATTTATGAAGATTGTATATTTCCTTTTAAAACAGAAGCATATAAACATTATAAAGAAGATTTAATTTTAAATGCTGCGAAATTTGATATTCCAATTCATAAACCTTGGTTTCAAATTCCTGAAAAACAAAAAAATCTAGTTTGGAACGGAACTAAAAAATTCAAAGGTATTAATGATGTTTTTAAATTATTAGAAGAAAAAAGTTATAAAATTCAGAATAGAGTAATGCTTTCTCGTTATCGAGGAAAAACAGAATGTACAGATTGCAATGGTAAACGTTTACGTAAAGAAACCGATTATGTAAAAATCAATAATAAAACAATTTCTGATCTAGTAACACTTCCTTTAGATGAATTAATTATTCATTTTAAAAATTTAAAACTTAATAAATACGAAGAAAAAATTGGTAAACGGTTGCTTACTGAAATCAATAACAGATTACAATTCTTAAATGATGTTGGATTAAATTATTTAACCATAAATAGAACATCCAATACACTTTCTGGCGGTGAAAGTCAGCGAATAAATCTAGCAACATCTTTAGGAAGTTCGTTAGTTGGCTCCATGTATATTTTGGATGAACCTAGTATTGGTCTACATCCAAAAGACACTGAAAGACTAATTGGGGTTTTAAAAGATTTACGTGATTTAGGGAATACTGTTGTAGTTGTAGAACATGATGAAGACATTATGAAAGAAGCCGATTATATTATAGATATTGGCCCAGAAGCAGGAACGTTTGGTGGAAATGTAGTTGCAGAAGGAACTTTTGATCAAATCTTAAAGTCAGATTCTTTAACTGCTAAATATTTAAATGAAGAATTAAAAATTGAAGTACCAACCACTAGAAGAACGTCGAATAATTATATTCAAATTATTGGTGCTAGAGAACATAATCTACAAAACATAAATGTTACGTTTCCATTAAATTGCTTA
Organism: Lutibacter sp. Hel_I_33_5; assembly: GCF_007827455.1. NCBI lineage: Bacteria > Pseudomonadati > Bacteroidota > Flavobacteriia > Flavobacteriales > Flavobacteriaceae > Lutibacter > Lutibacter sp. Hel_I_33_5. The sequence continues at coordinate 74,234 of NZ_VISM01000001.1, read as the reverse complement.
TCAGTAATTACCGGAGTTTCTGGTTCTGGAAAAAGCACGTTAGTAAAGAAAATTCTATATCCATCCATGCAAAAAAAACTGATTGGTTATGGAGATAAAATTGGACAGCACACAGAAATTAAAGGAAGTTATGAGAATATAAAACATGTGGAATTTATAGACCAAAACCCTATTGGTCGTTCTTCACGCTCAAATCCCGTTACTTATATAAAAGCCTATGATGATATTAGAATGTTGTTTTCTAATCAGAAGTTATCAAAAATAAGAAACTATAAACCCAAACATTTTTCTTTTAATGTGGAAGGTGGACGCTGCGAATTTTGTAAAGGTGAAGGTGAAGTTACCATAGAAATGCAGTTTATGGCTGATGTACATTTAGAATGTGATACGTGTAAAGGAAAACGTTTTAAGAAAGAAGTATTAGAAGTTACTTTTGACGGAAAATCTATTGATGACATTCTAAATTTAACCATTGATGAAGCTGTTGCTTTTTTCTCTGAAAACTTGGCAACAAAAATTGCTAGTAAATTAAAACCGTTACAAGACGTTGGTTTAGGTTATGTACAATTAGGTCAATCTTCTTCAACTCTTTCTGGTGGTGAAGCTCAACGTATAAAATTGGCCTCCTTTTTAGTAAAGGGAAATACCAAAGACAAAGCCTTATTTATTTTTGATGAACCTACAACTGGCTTACATTTTCATGATATTAAAAAATTATTAGCATCATTTAATGCTTTAATAGAAAAAGGACATTCAATTATTGTGATTGAACATAATATTGAGCTCATAAAATGTGCTGATTATATTATTGATCTTGGCTTAGAAGGTGGTAAAAATGGTGGTAATCTTATTTTTTCTGGTACACCAGAGGATTTAGCAAGAAATAAAAAATCATTTACTGCAAACTATTTAAAAGATAAATTAGTATTTTAGGATTCCGTTACGAACAAAATATAATTAACTAGACTGTGTTTTGTCATAAATTCCTCGTAACTAACATAGTAATGATATTCAATTTAACCAATACCCAAAAAATAAATTGGGTTCGCATAATTGCTGTCGTATCTACATTAATTTTAATGTTATACGCACCTAAACTTTGGATTACAACCAAGGATTTTCCTGTTATACCATTGTTTGACTGGTTACCAATACCAAAATATCCTTTAGACTATATTCTTGCAATTTTCTTTTTTGGGATACAAGTGCTCTATATTTTTCAAAATAAAAGGTGGCAAGGTTGGACCATCATTATTTTATATGTTTTATTAGCTCTTATTGATCAAAATAGACTCCAACCCTACTTCTATCAAAGTATATTAACAGTTTTTGCCATAGAAATTTTCAATAAAAAAGCTGAGCCTAAAAAAATACTTTACGCTGTAATTCTTATCTTCTTTGCCACATATTTTTGGAGTGGAGTTCATAAGCTAAATGAGATTTTTTATCAGCAATGGATGGGAGCTTTATTAAAGCATTTTAGCTTTTTACCAGAATGGTTTTTACAGGCTTTTACCTATGCTGTACCTTGGTTAGAATCTGGAGTTGGAATTTTACTACTATTTAATAAAACAAGAAAACTTGGAGTTTCTTTAATAGTAATAATGCATTTAGGAATTACCGTTCTTTTATTTTACCTAGGTTATGGTTACAATGTTGTTCCTTGGAATATACAAAACATCTTAAGTGTATTTATAATATTTTGGACATTACAAACAACTTCATGGTTAGATTTTTTCACTATGTCTTTAGATTATCAAAAAGTTCTTGTATTGCTTTTCACAATTATTTTACCTTTTAGTAACCTTTTGGGTGGCTGGGATCATTTATTATCTTTTAGCTTTTTCACTTCGAAATTGAAATATTATTATATAGAAATTGATGAGGAATTAGAAGACAATTTACCCGAACATATTCAAAGGTATTATAGATACAATAATAACAAGCCTAGAATTTACACGAATGAATGGGCTGGTGATGTTAACAAAGTACTTTTTTATCCAGAAGATAGAATAATTAAATACACAGAAGAATATTTACGTTCATTTGCTAAAAACCCTAAAAAAAATGATTTAACAAAAAAAACAGTTTACAACCAATAAAAGAGAAAGAAAATTATGGAGATGGAAATTAAAATACTTATTGTTGAAGATAATGTAATTATCGCCGACGACTTACAATTAAGCTTAGAAAAATTAGGGTACAATGTTATTGGCAACGTTATTTCTTATGAAGAAGCCTTAGCAACTTTAGAAAAAAACAAAGCTGATATTGTCTTATTAGATATTAGCCTTGCAAGCAAAAAAACTGGAATAGAATTAGCAGAACACATTAATAATACGTACAAAATACCTTTTATTTATTTAACATCAAGTTCTGATTTGGAAACTATAAAAAAAGCTTCTAAAACTAAACCAGACTCCTACTTAGTTAAACCTTTTGATCTTAATAATATTAAAGCTTCCATAGAGATAGCATTTGAAAATCATATAAATTCAAGCAATAAAATAATTGAAGAAAATATTTTTGTTAAAAAAAATAATTTATATCATAAAATACCTATTAAAGAAATTTCTTATATAAAATCTGATAATGTTTATTTAGAATTATACTGCCTTAAACATCAAAAATATATTTTAAGATCTACTTTAAAAGGGTTTATTTCAAAACTACCAAATAACTTTTATAAATGTCATAAATCTTATATAATAAACTTAAACCAAGTATCTGCTTTTAACTATAGACAAGTGATTGTTAACAAAGTAGAGATTCCTGTTTCTTCAGAATTTAGGTCATTTTTAAAGAAATTTATTAATTAAATGAAGTTATTAAGACCCTTATTATTTTTTATATTTTTTTCTATTTCAAATAATCTTTATTCTCAAATAGAAAAAATACATTTAGAAAATTATACATTATTTTTAAAAGAGAAAGACTATAAAAAAAAGATAGATCTTTTTCATTCTTTCAGACCAATTGACTTTAAACCCATGAAGAATTGGTTAATCTATTTTACTGAAGAAGAAAAAAAATATATAAACAACCCAGAAAGCTTATTTTATATTAAAATTTTAATAGTTGAACTACATAATACTGTTGGTAACTATAAAAAAGCAATGACCGTTGCTTATAATTATTACCTGAAAAATTTTGATTCTTTAAAAAAAGAACAATTATGTAGCCTCTTAGGATATGCAGACACTAATGCTAGAGAAATAAAAAGTACTTTAGACCAAATTAAAATCAATAGAGAAAAATTAAAGGTTTGTGTAATAAAAAAATTTAAAATTTATGATATTTATAGTAGAATTGGACTAAACGAACTTGCTCTAAAAAGCTATAAAGAATTTAACACAGACACAATTAAAAAACAATACAGTTTTAATTATGCTTCAACATTAAATAATATTGGCGTATTCCATATGAGAGCTAAAAAGTGGGATTCAGCTTATTATTATTATTCTAAATCCCTACGATATTTTAAGCAAATTAATGTAGAAACATTAAAGAAAAATAAAAAATTAGCAGCTAGGGATTTTTGGATTGGCCTAGTAAAAGGTAATATTGCTCAATGTCACATGAATTTTGGAGAATATGATAAGGCTTTACCTTTACTTTTATATGAAGTTAAATCTGCTAATTTTTTTTTAAAAAAGAAAAATTGGTCAGCTAAAAACAGTAGTTGGGAACAATTAGCAAGTTGCTACTTAAATTTAAACAAATTTAAGATAGCTAATAAATATATTGATAGCTTGAAAGGGTTAGATAACTATCTTTATTTGAAATTAAAATCATCTTATCATAAAGATTTCATTAAAAGCGATTCTTCAACTTATTTTAGTGAAAAATATAATAAAATTAATGACTCTTTAAATATTATTAATGAAAAAGAAAAAAAACAAGCAATAATTAATCTCATAGACTTTCAAGAAGAAATTGTTGCACAAAAAGAAGAAATTAATAAAATAAACAATGAAAATATTATTAGAAATAATAGAATTAAAATAATTTCTGGTTTATTTATCATTGCTCTAATTATATTGTTCGCCTTAGGCATATTTTATTACAAATTAAGAAAACAGAAAACAATTATTTCTTCACAAAAAAATTCGATTGAAAAAAACTTAACTGAAAAAAACATTTTATTAAATGAACTAAATCATCGTGTAAAAAACAATTTACAGGTTATGAGTAGTATTATGAATCTTCAATTAAATAAGATTAAAAATGCTTCATTAAAAGAAACCTTTCAATACTCTATTAATAAAATTAATGTTTTATCAATTGTACACAGTACGTTGTTTAAAAATGAAAGTTTATCTGATATTTCTTTGTTAGAATATATAAAAAGTATCATTGATAATTTAAACAGTCTATATAATACACAAAAACAGATTTCTTATAACATCAACATACCAGAAAATCTTTCTATTCATATAGATCAAACTCAAGCGATAGGACTCATCATCAATGAATTAATCACAAATTCTTACAAATATGCATTTCGAGAAGAAAAAGATAATTTAATAACAATTAGTATCTCTAAAAAAGCTGATGTTATTTCTTTTGATTATAGAGATAATGGTATTGGAATAGATGTTGAAGAAATAAATAAAAATAAAACAATTGGTATAAATCTCATCCGAAGACTCGTTAATCAACTGGGTAGTAAACCATTAATAGAATCTGTTAATGGAATGAAAATTACATTTAACTTTATTGAAAAAAGTACAATTTAATAGTATTTTACAACATATCTATAGCAGCTTACAACATAAATTATTCTTTCCTATAAATCTATAGTACATTTATACCAAGCTAAAGAATTAGTACCTATACAGCGTTTTATTTTACCCCCTAAGTATTCTATTTTTAAATAGCTGTAGTTAAAATTACATTTGTCCTCAGTAATTCTACTAGCTGATTAATGATACATCTATAAAATTTTATAGATGTATTTTTAACATATATCACTTCTTAAAATTTTAATTTAATAAAACATTTACATCTTAAAAATCAGTTTTCTTTAAGATTAACTACAGATTGTAATTTAAACGTAATTAATTCTGACAAAAAACTTAGTGTTTCGCAAGTGTTTTCTTTATTATATTCATTAATTACCTCAATTGTTTTTAAAGAAGCTTCTCTGTACTCTACGGCATGTTGTTCAACAGGAACGGTTTGTTGAAACAATAAAGAAAAATAATCTATCATGTTATTAAAATAGATTTTATCATCTTCATTAACAGTCAATCTAAAACTGTTAAGAAATTCCACTACTTTTTCTATTCCACCATGCTCATCAATTTTCTTTTTCATTTTATCCTGTAAGCTCATTCAATATATATTATAATTTGGAAGTTAAAGATACAAAAAAAGTCTTCTCAAATTGAGAAGACTTTTTTTTTTGGGTGGAAGACGGGACTCGAACCCGCGACACTCGGTACCACAAACCGATACTCTAACCAACTGAGCTACAACCACCATATTGCGGGTGCAAATATAATCGTTTTTTCTATTGCTAAAAAAGAAAAAATTAAATTAATTTATCTAAACTTTCTATGGCTACATAACGCTCTGTAGTAAAACCTTCTGCAGATTCAACGCCAATTAATCTACCTAGTTCTTTTGCTCTATAATTAATGCTTTCAGTAAAATTTTTACTTGTAATTGGAGTTTCTGGTTCACTACTATTTGGATCAAAAAATTGTGAAGAATATGCAAATACCGACTTCATCTTTAAGTCCATAAAACCAGTAACATCTATTACAAAATCGGGTTTTAAACTTTTCCACTGTATATAATGATATACATGCTTAGGTCTCCATTTTTCTTGTTCCTTACCTCCTATCTCTGTTGCAATTTTTAACAAACCACTTAAAAAACAGGCATCAGAAACCAAATTACTACCTTTTGGATGATCTATATGCCTATCATCTATGGCATTACATAAAACAATTTCTGGTTGATATTTTCGTATCATCTTAATGATTTCTAATTGATGTTTTTTATCATTCATAAAAAAGCCATCAGCAAAACCTAAATTCTCTCTTATAGTAACCCCTAAAATATTCGCAGCATCTGCAGCTTCTTGATCTCTAATTTCCGCAGATCCACGTGTACCTAATTCACCACGCGTTAAATCTATAATCCCAACTTTTTTCCCTAAAGAAATCTCTTTGGCAATAGTTGCGGCACAACCTAATTCTACATCATCAGGATGCGATCCAAAAGCTAATATGTCTAATTTCATATAAATAAAATATATCTGCTAATTTACTAAAACCTTTTTTCTTTTTACTTAAAAAAGAATATCTTCGTTTTATGATATCTGTTGTTATTATTGGTAAAGGAAATGTGGCTACGCATTTAACAAATGCTTTTAAAAAAGCGGATAAGGTGAATGTTTCTAGCATAAACTCCAGAAAACTAAAAGATATTCCAACAGCAGATATTACAATTATTGCAGTTTCGGACGATGCTATTGAAGAAGTATCATCAAAAGTTACTAATTCATTTGTTGTACATACATCTGGAAGTGCTTCCATAAAATCATTGAAAAACAATACTCGAAAAGGAGTTTTCTACCCTTTACAAACGTTTACGAAAGGAAAAAAAGTTGACTTTAATGAAATTCCTTTTTGTTTAGAAACTGAAAATGAAAAAGACTTAAAATTATTAGAAAAAGCAGCAAAAACAATAGGAACAAAAATATTTTCAATAAACACAAAGCAAAGAAAAGCTTTACATGTAGCTGCTGTTTTTGTAAATAATTTTACGAATCATTTGTATAAAACTGCTAATGATATTTGTAAAGACCAAAATGTGCCTTTTGAAATTCTTCTACCACTAATAAAAGAAACAGCTAATAAAGTAGAGCAAATATCTCCCAAAAAAGCGCAAACAGGTCCAGCAATCAGAAACGACAAAAAAACAATAAAAAATCATTTAGATTTGTTGAATAAAGAACAACAAGAGATCTATACACTTTTAACAAATTCAATCCAACATGGAGAAAAGCTATAAACAATTCTTACCAGAAATATCTACATTAATTTTTGATGTAGATGGCGTGTTAACAAACGGAATTGTTACTATTATGCCAGATGGCGAATTGGTAAGACAAATGAATATTAAAGATGGCTATGCCTTAAAAACAGCTGTGGATAAAGGGTATAAAGTCTGTATTATTTCAGGTGGCACCAATGAAGGTGTAAGAACTCGCTTAGCTAATTTAGGTATAAAAGATATTTATTTAGGAGCGCATAATAAAATAAAACAATATCAAGAACTCCTTGAAAAATATAATTTAGAAGCTAAAGAAGTATTATATATGGGTGATGACATTCCAGATTTTCCAGTAATGAAATTAGTAGGAATGCCTTGTTGTCCCAACGATGCAGCACAAGAAATTCAATCTATTTCTAAATATATTTCAGATAAAAAAGGTGGTGAAGGCTGTGTACGAGATGTTATTGAGCAGATAATGCGAGTGCAAGGAAAATGGGATGAAAACTTTGATGCAAAATATGATTAATCAGTTTGGAACACTAATTGATATTCATTAAAAAAAACATTTATCATGATAAAACAAATCAGTACACTTTTATTACTATGTCTAGCAATAAACTTAAATGCACAAACAATTTTTGGAAAATGGAATTCTAAAGATGATAAAACAGGTAAAGTAGATTCTGTTATTGAAGTTTACGAAAAAGACGGAAAAGCATTTGCTAAAATTGTAAAGATTTATGATCCTGAAAGACAAGAGGCTGTTTGTAATCTTTGTGAAGGAGAAAACAAAAACAAAAAAATACTTGGACTAAACATTTTAACTGGTTTAAAAAAAGACGGTAAAGAATGGTCTGGCGGAGAAATATTAGATCCTAGAAATGGGAAAGTCTACAAATGTTATATTAAACTAACTAATAAGAATAAGTTAAAAATACGTGGATATATTGGTGTTGCATTGTTTGGTAAAACAGCTTATTGGTATCGTGATGAGTAGTTTAATTAGTTGTTAGTTGTTTAAAAAACAAAACTTAAAAACGTTTAATTCTTCTCTTCTAGCATGGGAACAAAAGCAAAATCTCCCAATTCATGTTTTTCAAATTCTTTTGGAGATTTTCTAATAAACAAGGTCATCATTTGAGTTTTATCTCCCACAGGAATCAACAACTTCCCTCCCACTTTTAATTGTGCTAACAATGGTTTTGGCACAAAAGGCGCTCCAGCTGTAACAATAATCTTATCAAAAGGTGCTTTTTCTTTTAGTCCTTTATAACCATCCCCAAAAATAAATTTCTTAGGGTTATATCCTAATTTTGGCAAAAACAAAGATGTTCTTTTAAACAATTCTTGTTGCCTTTCTATGGTATAAACTTCAGCTTTTAATTCTAATAAAACTGCGGTTTGATATCCAGAACCTGTTCCGATTTCTAGAACTATATCAGTAGACTTCACCTCTAAAGTTTGCGATTGAAAAGCTACTGTATAAGGTTGAGAAATAGTTTGATCTGCTGCAATAGGAAATGCTTTATCTTGATAGGCATGATCTTCAAAACTTGAATCTATAAATAAATGACGTGGAATTTTTCTAACGGCATTTAATACATTTTTATCAGTAATTCCTTTAGCTTCTAAGATGTTAGCTAACTGATTTCTAAGCCCTTGATGTTTGGTTGTGTCTTTCATTTTCTATCAGCTAAAAATAGTAATAATTATAGATTTACCTTTATAAAATTGTATCTTTGTTTGGTTATTTTTTATAGTAATAAAAATCTATTTTATGTTAAAAGTTGGGGTTTTAGGTGCAGGTCATTTAGGTAAAATTCATCTACGATTATTACAAGAATCAGAAAAATACGAATTAGTTGGATTTTATGATCCATTTAAAGAAAATGCTGAAAAAGTGGCTAATTCTTTTGGATACAAATTATTTTCAACTATCGAAGAACTAATTGATGCTGTAGAAGTTGTAGATATTGTTACGCCTACCTTATCACATTTTGAATGCGCTAAACAAGCAATTGAAAAAGGTAAACATATTTTCATTGAAAAGCCAATAACTAATACACTACAAGAAGCAGAAGCTATTAGAACGTTAGCAATTCAACAACATGTTAGAGGTCAAGTTGGTCATGTAGAACGTTTTAATCCAGCATTTACCGCTGTAAATAACATGATTGACACGCCAATGTTTATAGAAACACATAGATTGGCAGAATTTAATCCAAGAGGAACCGATGTTCCAGTAGTTTTAGATTTAATGATACATGATATTGATATTATTCTTTCTGTGGTTAATTCTGAAGTCAAAAATGTACATGCAAGTGGAATTTCGGTTATATCCGAGACTCCAGATATTGCGAATGCTAGAATTGAATTTGAAAATGGCTGTGTAGCTAACCTTACGGCAAGTAGGATCTCAATGAAAAATATGCGTAAAACACGTTTTTTTCAAAAAGATGCCTATATCTCTGTTGATTTTCTTGAAAAAAAATCAGAAATAGTGAGAATGAAAGAGGTGCCTGAAAATCCAGATGAATTTGCTATGATTCTACAAAATGCCGAAGGTGTTAAGAAACAAATTTATTTTGATAATCCTGATGTAACGCCTAATAATGCTATTCTAGATGAATTAGAATCATTTGCTGATGCTATAAATAATGATACAACACCCATTGTTTCTTTACATCAAGGAACAGAAGCATTACGAGTTGCACAACAAATAATAGATTGCTTTTAAACTTAAAAAAACACCTTTAAAATAATTATTCATGAAAAATATTGCAGTAATTGGAGCAGGAACAATGGGGAATGGAATTGCGCATACTTTTGCTCAATTTGGATATAATGTTCAACTTATTGATATTTCTGAAGCAGCACTTTCTAAAGGAATTGCAACCATCACTAAAAATTTAGATAGAATGGTTGCTAAAGAAAAGATTTCTACTACTGACAAAGAAAATACTTTAGCAAATATTACTACTTATACTTCTATTAAAAAAGGAGTTCAATATGCAAGCTTAGTAGTTGAAGCGGCAACAGAAAACAAAGAATTAAAGCTTAAAATATTTAAAGAGTTAGATGAAGGTTGTCCAGATGACACCATTTTAGCAAGTAATACTTCTTCTATTTCTATCACAGAAATTGCAAGTGTAACCAACAGGCAGAACATGGTGATTGGAATGCACTTTATGAATCCAGTACCCATTATGAAATTGGTAGAGATTATTAGAGGCTATAACACTTCAGATGAAGTGATGAAATTTACTATTGATTTAACTAAGGAAATCAATAAAACTCCAGTTGAAGTAAATGATTATCCTGGGTTTGTTGCCAATAGAATATTAATGCCTATGATTAATGAATCTATTGAAACCTTATACAATGGTGTTGCTGGAGTTTCTGAAATTGACGAAGTAATGAAATTGGGAATGGCGCATCCAATGGGACCTTTACAATTAGCTGATTTTATTGGATTGGATGTTTGCTTATCTATTCTAAACGTGTTGTATGAAGGATTTAAGAATCCAAAATACGCACCTTGCCCACTTTTGGTTAATATGGTAAATGCTGGTAAATTTGGTGTAAAATCTGGAGAAGGTTTTTACGATTATTCTGAGAATAGAAAAGCAGAAAAAGTTGCTAAAATGTTTGTTTAAATAGTATAATTACTTTGAAAAAATTATCACTCATTATTTTTCTCTCTTTTACAGTTTCAGCTTTTTCTCAAAAAGAAAAGAAAAGAAATATTTATAAACCTTATAAAGTTGGTTTTTTATATAATTATGCCACTGCTAATACAATTTTTAAAGATCCAGATTATTATTATACAACTTCTGTCTTCAAAGGGCAATTATTCTATAAACTAGGAGATTGGAAAACTTTAGATTTTGATCTTATTGTACAGCCTCAAATTCAAACGCTAAGACATCAATTATTGAATAAACATTTTGTTTTAGATACAGAGCAGAATTATATTGAAAAGCGTAATAAATACACCCAACTTAAAAATATGAGTTTATATTCGGTTGAATTTGGTGTTTCTGTAAAGAAAAAAATTATTTCTATAATTGAAATCGTTGCAACTGTAGGTTTAGGTCTTTCTTATATCGATGTACGTACTGAACGTTTAGCTAAAGGTTTTACTTTTATAGAAAATGGTTCTTTTGGTATTAATTTTAAAACAACAAAAACATCTAGTTTATATTTCGGTACTAATGTAGGTCATGTTTCTAATTTTGAGTTTTCACAACCTAATAAAGGATATAATATTTTTGGCTTTGAAGTTGGATTATCATTTATTCTAAAATAAAAAAGAGGCTCATTTCTGAACCTCTTTTAAAATCAATACAATTAAGTTTTATTGATTAGTCATCCTTTTCTTCTCCTTTAGACACTTTATTCCATACTTTAATTTTGTCTTCTTCTTTCACTCCTTCAAGAATTTCTACATTTATTCCATCAGAGATACCTACAACTACTTTCTGTTTTTTAAATTTTCCTTCACCAGTTTCTATCTCTACAAAAGGCTTCTCTGTTATTCTATTAAATTGTAATAATGATTCTTTTATTACTAAAACACTGTCTTTACTTTCCATTTCAATTTCTGCATTAGCACTATATCCAGCTCTAATCTTAGTAGTTTCTTCAACTTTTACATCAGCTTTAATTGTAAACTGAACAGCCCCATTTTCTTCTTTACCTTTTGGTGCAACAAAAGTTAGTTTTGCAGGAAACTCCTTTTCATTAATAGCACCTAAAATTACTTTAATATCTTTTCCTTCTTCTAACTTTCCAACTTCTGCTTCATCAACTTTCCCTTCAAAAATCATCTTACTCATATCTGCAATAGCAGCAATAGTTGTACCTGCGTTCATATTATTAGATTGAATTACTTGATCTCCTTCTCTTACAGGGATTTCTAAAATTGTACCCGAAATTTGTGCTATAATATTAGTATTTGCTGAACTTCCTCCAGATAAAGAACCTCTTCTAATAATTTGATAATCATTTTGGGATTGTTTTAAACTTTCTTGTGATTGATTCATAGATAACTCTACATTTTCTATCTCTTGTCTAGCTATTACACCTTTATCAAATAATGCTTTATTTCTGTCATATAATCTTTTAGCATTATCATAAGATAATTTAGCATTTTTAATTCTACTACTTGCACTTGCTAAATTTTGCTCGTTAGGAACTACTCTAATCTTCGCAATTAAATCACCTTTTTTTACGATATCACCTTCTTCAACTAAGATTTTATCTACTATTCCAGAAACTTGAGGTTTTAATTCAATTTCTTCTTCAGGATTTAACTTACCTGTCGCAACTGTTTTAGTTTTTAATGAACTATAAAAAGCTTGTTCTACTTTAAATTCTTCAATTTCTTTAGAATTTGAATCTTTAAAGTATTTAAGAACAAAAATAAGCCCTATTAATACGATTGCTCCTAAAATAATTTTAAATACTTTTTTCATTTTTATATTGATTAGATAATTTTATTTTTTGATTTTTCTCTTTTATTTATTCCTCTCTTAATGCATCAATTGGTTTAATACTTGTTGCAATAAATGCTGGAATTAGCCCAATTAAAGTTCCTAATACTATTAGGATTATTAATGCTACAAATACAATAGCTATTGAAACAGATGCATTTACAATTATTGCATCAGAACCTTGACCAAAAGCTGAATCTAAAGCAATGAGAATCCATCCACCTGTTAAGATTCCAAGTAATCCTGCTATCATAGTTATAAACACAGCTTCTACTACTATTTGCCTTTTAATTTCAAATGGTGTTGCTCCAATTGCTCTTCGTATTCCTATCTCTTTTGTTCTTTCTTTTACTGTAATTAACAAAATATTTCCAATTGCAAAAACACCTGCAATTAAGGTAGCAATACCAACAAACCAAGTTAAAAATTGCATCCCTTTTAAGAAACCAGTTAATTTACCAAACTCTTTTCCTAAATTAAAACTACCTAAAGCTCTTTTATCTTCTGGATGAATCCTATTTAAATTTTTCAACATTAATTTGGCGTCGTTCTCAATTTGTTTAATATCTGATTCTGGTTTCCCAGTTATCATCATAAAAGGAATTTTATTTCCTTGGTTATAAATTTGTTGAAATGTGCTGAAAGGAATATGAATATCACTTGATGGACCTACATTTCCACTTCCTTTAAACATTCCAATCACCTTAAAGTTAATACCATTTATTCTGATGTATTCTCCTAGAACTTCTTCATCTTTTTCAAATAACTGTTTGTAAATATTATCTGAAATTACTACTGATTTTCTATTCTCATCAATATCGGTTTGATTGATAAACCTACCTTCAATTAATTTCTTTTTCTGTACTTTATCTAACAATGGATAATCTCCATAAACTGTAAAATTACCAGATAACAATCCTTTAATTACTAATGAATTATTTCTGTTTCTTGGAACAACAAACTCAATTCCTTCTACATTATCTCTTACTTTATAAGCATCATTAATTGATAACTGTACTCGCTTTCCTTCTTGAAACCCTTTAAAAGGTTTACTGGTAGATTGTCCCCAAATAAATACACTATTGGTTGCAAAATCACCAAACAATCTGTTAAATGAATTTTCTAAACCTCTTGCTGAGCCTAAAAGTCCAATCAATAACAAAATACCCCACCAAACACCAACCATGGTTAAGATAGATCTTACCTTGTTTTTAGTAATACTATCATAAACTTCTTGCCAAGTATCTTTATCAAATAAAAACTTAATCATATTAGTCGTCTCTTAATGCTACTATTGGTTTAATTCTCGATGCTTTTTTTGCTGGTAAATAACCTGCAATACCTCCAGCAATAATTATTGTTAATGTTGCACCAACAACTAAATTTGTGCTTACACTTGGGTTTTTTATAAAATATACATCTAAACTTGGTCCTACATAGCTTAATATACCCATCCCCATAACTAGACCAATAAAACCTGCAATTACAGTTATTAATATTGATTCTAATAGGATTATAGAAACAATAGAACTTGGTTTAGCGCCGAGTGCTTTTCTAATACCAATTTCTTTAGTTCTTTCTTTTACAATAAAAATCATAATATTACTAATACCTACAATACCAGCAATTAAAGTTCCAAAACCAATAACTAAAGCCATTAAACCTAAACCAAATGACATTGCATTTGCATTTTTGGCATTCTCTGCATTATTACTAACTCGTATTGCTCTTTGATCGTTATTAGCTATATTAAATCTATTTTTTAATTTTTTTGTTAATGTTCTACCAAATGATATAGCTTGATCATAATTCATCTTTGGATCATACGTCATATACATCATATCTACAAACTCATTATTACCATATAACAATTGTGCCGTAGAAATTGGCATATAAATCATTCTTTCTTCATCATCCCCACCATCATCAGAAAAAACACCAATTACTTTATATTGTATTCCACTTAAATTAAGGTATTTACCTACAGCTTTTGTTTTCAAAAATAAATCTTCTTCAACCAGTCTACCAATAACAATAACTTTTGTTTTATTGATTATATCATTCTGATTTAAATACCTACCTTCTATTACCGTACTTTTTTCTATATATAAATTGTCTGGATGTGCAGCCCTTACCGTATAATTCCCTTTTTCATTTCTAAAAGTAGCCGAAACCCCCTTCATAACTCTAGAAGTAATAAACTCTACTTTATTACCAAATTCATCTTTAATATAATTATGATCTGCATTTTTTAACTGAATTCTTCTTCCTGCTTGTAAACCTTTATGAGCCTTTGATGTAGTTCCTGGCCAGATAACAATATTATTCATTGCATCATCTTTAAAAGCGTCTGTAAAAGTGTTTTCTAAACCTTTTGCTAAACCAAATAATATAGTAAATAAGAATATTGCAAATACAACGGTTAAGCCAGATAAAACACTTCTTATTTTGTTTTTATTTATACTCTGAAAAATTTCGCGCCAAAGATCTATATCAAACATACTATACAGTTTGTTTTTTAACTTTAGTTAATTCATCACTTATAATAACGCCATCCTTTAAACGTACAACTCTTTTTGTTTGTGCAGCAATTTCTTCTTCGTGTGTAATCACAAAAACCGTCATTCCTTCATCATTAATTCCTTTTAACAAACCCATTACTGCATCTGATGTTGCAGAATCTAATGCTCCAGTTGGTTCATCTGCTAAAATTACTTTTGGTTTTGTAACCAAAGCTCTTGCAATTGCAACACGTTGTTTCTGTCCACCAGAAAGTTCGTTAGGTAAATGATTTGCCCAAGGTTTTAATTCAACCTTGTCTAAATAATCCATGGCAATTTTTAAACGTTCTTTTCTTTTCATTCCCTTATAATACAAAGGTAAAGCAACGTTTTCTAATGCAGTTTTATAAGAAATTAAATTAAACGACTGAAAAACAAAGCCTAAAAACTTGTTTCTTAAAACAGCAGCTTTTTTTTCGTTTAAGTCTTTTATTAATTGACCATTTAAGTAATAATTCCCCTCATCATGCTCATCTAATAAACCAACAATATTTAACAAAGTAGATTTTCCAGAACCAGAAGATCCCATAATAGAAACAAATTCACCTTCTTTAATATGCAGGTCAATTCCTTTTAAAACATGTAGAGATTCTTTACCAATTGGGTAAGATTTGTGCAGTTGTTCAATTTTAATCATTGCGTTGGTTAATTTTTATACTAAAATAGTTATTGCTTAAGATTAGGGATACTAATATTATGTTAAAAACAAATAAAACTGTCTCTTTTAAACTATTCTCTACCATAAGACGTCAGCTAATAAATTTTGTTACAAAAAGATGTAGTATTTTTGTAATAAATTATTCAATTTCTAATTAATGATTGATTTACCAAGCGATAAAAAAATTATCCTTTTTGATGGAGTTTGCAATTTATGTAATGGCTTTGTCTTAAAAGTGATAAAGTACGATACTAAAAATCAATTTGTTTTTACTTCGTTACAATCTGACATTGGAAAAAAAATCACAACCCATTTAGGAATAGATTCTTCTAAAATTGATTCCGTTTTATTATATGAACCCAACATTTCTTATGATATTAAATCAACTGCAGCATTAAAAATAATGAATGAATTTGGTGGAATATGGACACTAACTCAACTATCTTGGATTTTCCCTGAAGGATTTAGAAATCTAGTGTACGATTTTATTGCAAGAAACCGTTATAAATGGTTTGGGGAGAAAGAAAGCTGCATGATTCCTACTTCTGCTTTAAAAGCTAAATTTTTAGAATAAATGAATGTACCAAAAGATGTACAATGCGTTATTTTTGATATGGATGGCGTTATTATTGATTCGGAAGAAATTCATAAAAAAGCATATTTCGAAACCTTTGTTTCATTAGGATTAGATGTTTCAGATGAATTATATAAAACTTTAACTGGCTCTTCTACCTTAAATGCTTTTCAAAAATTAATTGCACATTTTAATATAGATGAAGATCCCAACGAATTAGTTTTAACAAAGCGAAAACGCTATGTAAATTACTTTGAAAATGATCCAAACCTACAATTAGTTGATGGCGTTGAAGAAATTATCAAGTATTTTCATAAAAAAGGGATGATACTAATTTTAGCTTCCTCTTCTGCAATGATTAATATCAATCGAGTTTTTGATCGTTTTAATTTACATCAATATTTTACTGCAAAAATTTCTGGTGCCGATTTAACGGCTTCTAAACCACATCCTGAAATCTTCGAAAAAGCAGCTCTTCTGGCAAATACACCAAAAGAAAACTGTATAGTTATTGAAGATTCTGATAACGGAATTACTGCTGCAAACAAAGCTGGTATTTTTGTTTATGGGTATAAAAACCCATTGTCTGAAGGACAAACTCTAGAAAATGCAGATGCCACTATAAATATTTTTACAGAATTAGAACATAAACTTAATTAGGGGTTTTCACCCTTGATATTCTGCTTGTAAAATTCTAACTTCGCTAACTCCGAATATAAATCATTAAAACGATGCATATTCGTAGAGTTGTATGCAATACAAAAGAAACACTTTAGAATTTGAATAAACTTTTAAAATATCGAGAAAAACTAAATCTCACTCAAGGGGAATTAGCAGAAAAAGCAGGTGTTTCTACCAGAACGATTCAACGAATTGAAAAAGGAATTGAACCAAAAGGGCATACATTAAAAGTTTTGGCAAAAGCTTTAGGAGTTATAGAAGATGATTTAAAAGAAAATGAATCTGTATCAAAAACAGAAACCATAAGTTATCAACTTACAAAACACATTAATCTTTCTTCTATTTTTGGGGTAATTCTTCCACCAATTAATATTCTACTTCCTTGGTTTATTATGAAACATAAAAATCAAGTTAATGAAATAACAAAACAAATTGTTTCAGTTCAAATATTCTACACAATTATTGCATTAGTATGTATTCTTTTAAGTCCATTCATAAGTAGATGGTTTGGGGTCACTAAACAATTAACTTTAATACTATTAATCATTTCAGTAATTATAAATCTATACATAATCATTAGAAACAGTATTGAATTAGACAAAAATCAAAAATTACATATCAAACCGAAATTCAACCTCATATAACATCTGTCAGATAATTGTCACTTAATTGTCGGGTAAATTTTCATTGCTTTTTTAATTGATATCGAGAGATTTGCATTTAAACATCAATCAAAATTTAAAATGAAATCATATAAATTAATCTTTGCAATCGTATTAATTTTAACAGTTAAAAACAGCATTGCTCAAGTCGCTAATAATTCAAACTTATTTATTGAACTTAAAAAAGCAGATAGTCTTATTTTCAATGAAGGCTTTAACAAGTGTAATTACACTGCTTTAAAAAAAGTGCTTCATAAGGATTTAGAGTTTTTTCACGACCAAAATGGCACTCAAAACTTAGAACAATTCTATAAATCGTTTACAAATAGCATTTGTTCTAATCGAAATTTCAAACCCTTTAGAAAATTGGTAAACGAAACACTCAAAGTATTTCCTTTAAAAAATAATGGAGAAATATACGGAGCAATACAAACTGGAAAACATATTTTTTACATTAAAGAACCAAACAAAGAGCTTTATGCTACTGAACAAGGAAAATTTATACATACTTGGGTTTTAGAAAACGGACAATGGAAAGTTAAACGAATTGTAAGCTATGAACATAAACCACCAACAAAAGAATATGGAACAAAATTCAATGCAAATTACGCTTACAAACTTTTTGATAATGATAAAGAAATTGAGAAATTATTAAAAAAACACAAAATTCCATCTATTGCAATAGGATTGATTAAAAATGGTAGCCTTCAACAAATACGAACATTTGGAAATAGAAAGTCAAATCAACCAATTTCTAATAACAGTATTTATAAAGTTGCATCCTTAACCAAACCAATCACAGCATTTGTTGTATTAAAACTTATTGATGAAGGTAGTTGGAGTTTGGACGAACCTGTTTCAAAATATTTTATAGATGAAGATATAAAACATAGTAAATATTTAGACAAACTAACCACAAGACATATTTTATCTCACCAATCGGGTTTTCCAAACTGGAGGCATTTAACAAACGATAAAAAGTTGTCTTTTCAATTTGAACCAGGAACCAAATGGCAATATTCTGGAGAGGGTTTTGAATACTTGCGAAAAGCTATTGAGAAAAAAATTAGACGTCCTTTTGAGGTAATCGCTCAAGAGAAACTTTTCAATCCAATTGGAATGAATAACACTAATTTTTATTGGAGTAATAAAATTAATGAAAAACAATATGCAGTTGAACACGATGAAAATGGAAAACCAATAAAGCACGAAAAATATACTGTTGCAAATGCTTCAGCTAATTTACTAACGACAGCAGAAGATTACTCTAAATTTTTGGTGTATGTTTTAAATGGAGCTGGTTTATCAGAAAAAAATTATGCTCAATTTTTAAAAGTTCAAGCACACGAAAAAGTTGGAATTCATTGGAGTTTAGGAATGCAAATGCTAACTAATTTACCAAATAATGAAACCGCATTTATGCACACAGGTGGAGATTATGGCACAAAAACAATAGCTTTAATCTTGAAAAACTCTAAAGATGGTTTAGTATTGTTTTCAAATTCAGAAAACGGAATGGTTTTATGGCAAAAAATCATATCCGAATATTTCGGAGAGGTTGGAGAAGAAATTGTTCGTAGGAATTTGGAATAACAAAATGTACTGCACACAACAAAGTACTGTGGTAAAAAACAAGTAAAAACTCATTAAATATTCACTAAAGTACTTCTATAAGTATCATCATATATTAATCCTGATTTAGCAATGGCAAATGCTTGTTTTAATAGTTTATTACACACCGCTATTAATGCTAATTTTTTACTCTTTCCTTTGGCAACTATTCGTTCATAAATTTCTCTACAAGCCTTGTTGTATTTACAAGCATTAAAACTGCACATAAATAATAAATTTCGAAGCTTCTGGTTGCCTATTTTACTTATTCTGGCTCGTCCATTTATACTACTTCCACTTTGTCTAATTACAGGAGTTAATCCAGCATAACTACACAATTCACTTCCGCTTTTAAAACGATCAAATCCATCTGTTAAAACAACTAGCATTAGCGCTGTTTTATTTCCAATTCCAGGTATTGTTTTTAAGCGTGTTAAAACATCTTGATGTAGCTTTCTTACTAAAATTAATAATGCTGCTTCTACCTTTTCTATTTGTTTTGTTACCTGTCTCAAACTACTTTTTAATGAGCTCGTAACTACTTTACTTGGATTGCCCAAAACTTCTTCTCCATGTATTTTGTTTTTTAACATAGTACTCTGTTTTGTATACACAGAAAGAAGTCTTGTCATTTGTAAGCATTCTAACTGATGTTTTGAATTACCTTGCCATAACTTTAATTCAACTTGTTTTGCATACTCACAAATCAATCTTGAATCGCTTTTATCTGTCTTTATTTTTGATAACTTCATCTGGATAAAGCGTTTCACCGACAGAGGGTTTTCTACTGAAACTTTTATACTGTTTTCCTGTAAAAAATAAGCCAACCTGTAATGGTAATAACCTGTAGCTTCCATTACACAATGACTATTGTAATCTAGATGTTTTACAAATTTTTTAAATCCAGTTACATTGTTTTTAAACTGATAGTAATTACCAGAAGAATCTGTAACATCAAATACTAAATGACTAATGTCTATTCCAAAATATTTAATATCTTTATTCATAAGAAAATGTTTTAACGAAAGGACAACCTACGCAAGTTTCAACGACTTAAAATCGAGGTCTGAAGCCTCATAAAACTGTACGAAATCTGTGTAGAAAAGAGAGGGGATTTTCAATGTTGACGAGATCAATAGTCTCTCCGTATATAATAACCTTAATCCTCTCTTCTGTGCTTTCTAATTTATATTGCTTAATTTAACCTTTTTATTAAAATGCTAACTTAAGCCGTATAAAATTAATTGCTGGTTTTAGCCAATTTACGAAAGTCCTCGAGGACTTTCTATCTGTGATTTATTTGCTAACTTTAGTGCTTAAAACACGCAACTAATCTTATACAAACACGTTAGCGAACTACTTTAAAATTTTCTTTAAAATCTGAAACACTTTTCGCTCCAACACATCCACAGTTCCATCAGCAAAAAACACCTGTTTAATGTCTCTTATAAGCTCTTCTTTATCAGTTTCAGAATACTTGTTATCTCTTAAATACTGTTGAATTTTATTCAAGTTTTCAGTTTCGTTGTCTAAAACAATCTCTGTATGAATTTTATTAAATGTTTTTTCGTCAACTTTAGATAAAATATAAGTACTTTCTTCTTCTGTCTCAATAAAATTACAATGTGCAGCAAACAGCAACACATACGCTTCAAACTCTTTTTTTGTCCAATCTAATTTCATATTTATTTTTCTATTGGTAAATTTTCTGTACTTCCCCACTCTGTCCAAGAGCCATCATAAACTGTATAATTTTTTATGTCTGAAATTTCTGCACCTAAAGCTAAAACACAGGCTGTTATACCAGTTCCACAAGAAAAAACTAAAGGTTGTTCGTTAGGATTCAATGTTTTAAAGATTATTTTTAATTCTTCCACTGATTTAAATTTTCCTTCATGTAAAACATCAGCAAATGGTAAATTTTTTGAATTTGGAATATGACCACTTTTCACGCCTACTCTTGGTTCTGGCACTGTAGAATCGAACCTTCCTTTAGACCTAGCATCTAAAATTAACTTGGTTTTATTATTTGAAACTTCTAAAACATCATCAACAAAAGTTACTAATTGAGGTTGATAAATACCCGTAAAGTTTCCTTTTTCCTTTGCTACTTTATGTTGACTTGCTATAGGATAATTTGCTTTTTTCCAGGCCGGTAAACCACCATCTAAAACAGCTATGTTTTCAAACCCCATTAATTTAAATAACCACCAAACTCGTGCAGAAGAATAGATACCTAAATCATCATAAACTATTATTGTTGAATTATTATGTATCCCTAGGTATTTAGCTTCTAATTCAAATCTCGTAAGAGGTAAAACTGTATTGGGAAATTCTGCATGTACATCAGAAAAAACATTTTTTATATCAAAAAAAAGAGCATTTTCTAGTATTATCTTTTCAGATGCAATTTCTGCATTAGTTGCAGTAACTTTTGGAATTGTAGCATCTAAAATGATAAGGTTTTCATTAGCTAGATTATTAAATAACCAATCAACCGATACTAAAGGTTTACTTATATTTAGCGACATTGATGAAATAAACTACTTTACTTGATCATAATTATCGTCCCAATTCTTTTGTTTTGGTTTCCCTAATTTTCCAATTGATTTAGCAACCATCATAGAAACAGCGGCATCTCCAGTAACGTTAACCGTAGTTCTACACATATCTAAAGGTCTATCTACTGCAAAAATTAATGCTAAACCTGCTTCTGGAATTCCTGCATACCCTAGAACTCCAACCAACATTACCATTCCTGCTCCTGGTACAGCAGCAGAACCTATAGAAGCTAAAGTTGCTGTTGCAATAATTCCTAATTGCGTTCCGAAAGTTAAATCCATTCCAAAAGCTTGTGCAATAAAAACTGCTGCAACTGCTTGGTATAAACTAGTTCCGTCCATATTTATAGTGGCTCCAATTGGTAACACAAAACTTGCTACTTCTTCTTCTACTCCCAAATGCTCCGTTACTCTTTCCATAGTAACGGGTAATGTAGCCGCACTCGAACTTGTAGAGAACGCTAATAGTTGTGCTGGTGAAATACCATTGATAAAGAATTTTGGATTCTTTTTAGTAAATACTTTTACTAGTATGATATAGATTCCTATCATTAATGCTAAACCAATTACTACAGTTAACGCATACATTCCTAAAGCTTTAAATAAATCTATACTGGGTGATTCTACTACTAAAGCGGCTAATAATGCAAAAACTCCGTAGGGTGCAGCTAACATGATTAAATCGACCATTTTTAGAATGACTTCGTTAAATCCATCAAAGAATTTTTTTACTGTTTCTCCTTTTTCTTCAGGAATTAAAATTAATCCGATTCCAAAAAACACTGCAAAAAAGATAACCTGTAGCATATTCCTATTACTCGTTGCAGCAGAAAATATATTCTGAGGCACTAAATCTTCTAAAGCTTGTAATGGGCCACTTTCTGCTTGTTTTTTTGCAGACTCTTGATATTTAGTAGCATTGCTACTATAATTAGCAACCATTTCTGTTCTTGTCTTTTCACTAATAGAATTCCCAGGATTGATAATATTTACTAATAATAATCCAACAGAAACTGCTATTACAGTAGTGGTTATATAAATACCGATTGTTCTTCCTCCCATTTTAGAAAGCTTAGAAATATCTTTTAAATCAGAAACTCCTTTAATTAATGCAGCTAATATTAACGGAATCGCAATTAACTTTAATGAATTGATGAATATTTTTCCGAAAGGTTTTATCCAATCTTGAATAAATTTCATTCCCCAATCAAAATTTGTCATCACAATACCAACAATAACTCCTAAAAGCATTCCGAGTAATATTTTCCAATGCAAGGCTAGTTTCTTCATATTCGTAATTAGTTTTTAATTTTACTTCGGAAAGATAGAAAAAAGCCAATAAATAGGTCTTTTTTTTACAGTAAATTTAAATTAATTGAGAAAACTAGTGACTTTATTACTATCTTGGGTCATAAAATTATAGAATCTTAATTATTAATCAATAAAATATAAAAATGGCAGGAATTTTAGACTTACTAAATAGCGACTTAGGAAAAACAATAATCTCAGGTGTTGCAGGTTCAACAGGAAATGATTCTGGTAAAACAGGAAGCGTTTTAACAATGGCTTTACCAGTATTAATGAAAGCAATGGAAAGAAATGCTTCTACACCTAAAGGTGCAGAAGGATTAATGGGTGCTTTATCAAAAAAACATGATGGAAGTATTTTAGACAATTTAGGAGATTTGTTTAAAGGAGGTGTAAATAAAGAAGTTGTTCAAGATGGTGGGAATATTTTAGGTCATATTTTAGGAAATAATCAACAAAACGTAGAACAAGTTATAGGACAGAAAGCTGGCATGGATAAAGGTGGTGTTGCTAATATTTTAAAAGTTGCTGCACCAATTTTAATGGGAGTTTTAGGTAAACAAGCATCTCAACAAAAAGTACAACAACCAAGTGATTTATCTGGTCTTTTAGGAGGACTACTTGGAGGTGCTAGTAATTCAGGACCTGTTACTAAAGAACAAACCTTTCTTGAAAAGATGTTAGACAGTGATGGTGATGGTAGTATAATTGATGATGTTGCTGGAATGGTTTTAGGTGGAGGAGATAAAAAATCTGGTGGTCTTGGCGGACTTTTAGGTGGATTATTTGGAAAATAAAATTTATATAAAATAAAGTCAATAATTTTTTAAATTATTGACTTTATTATTACATTTACATTGTTCCCCTACAATATGAAAAAGTATACTTATCTAATCCCCATATTATTTATTTTTTTATCATTGACTTTTTATGGTCAAAATTTAGATTATATATCGCCAAACTCTTACAATACAAACTTTTTAAATCACACAAATACTTTTAAAGCCTTTTCTATAGAGAAAACACCTACTGGAAGTCTATTTAATAATGATGGAAGTAAGTTTTACACAATTGGTAAAGCAAGTGATAGAATTAATCAATTTAGTTTAAGCGTAGATTATGATATTTCTACGGCAACTTTCGAAAAAAGTCTAAAAGTAAATACCCAAGATAACAATCCAGAAAATTTTATTTTTAATGATGATGGCACTAAAATGTTTGTACTTGGTAACTCTAATGATACTGTTTTTGAATACACTCTTTCAATAGCTTACGACATTGGCACAACAACTTACACAGGAACAGATAATTTAGATATAAGTGCTCAAGATACAATTCCAACAGACATAATCTTTAATGATGATGGAATGAAGTTGTTTTTAGTTGGACGAAGTTCTGACTCTATTTACGAGTACGCCTTAAGTACAGCCTATGACATCTCTACTGCTGGAGCACCAGTTTCTTTAGATATTTCTAGCAGAGAAACAAATCCTACAGGAATTGCTTTTGATGATGATGGAGATCGATTATTTATAATTGGTTTTTCTGGTGATGATATTAACATATATACACTACCAACGTATTCTATAGCTACGGCTACTTGGTCTTCTCTAGAATCAATTAGCTCAGAAGATAATAGTCCTCAAGATATTATTTTTAATGATGATGGTACTAGAATGTATGTTACAGGAAATCAAGGTAATGATTATATAGAATATACATTAAGCACGCCCTATACACCATCAACAAAAGCATTAAATGATACTCAAGATGCAATATCAATAGAATTAAATCCTGAAGGAATTACTTTTAACAACAACGGTTCAAAGATGTATATGTTAGGACCAACTTTAGATTATATTGTTGAATACAACTTAGCTTCAAATTTTAACATTAGTACCGCATCATTTAATTATGCTTATGATATTAATTCTAAAGATGTTTCTGTACAAGCATTAGCTTTTAATACAGATGGAACCAAGTTATTTATTGTTGGTGGTAGTGGTGATACTGTTTATGAATTTGATTTATCTGGAGCATTCGATTTAAGTACTTTATCAGATTCTGGTAATTCTTACTCAGTAGCATTACAAGACACAAGTCCAGAAGGAATTGCTTTTAATTTAGACGGTTCAAAAATGTTTATTATAGCAAACGATAATGATAGTGTTTATCAATATACACTAAACACAGGTTTCGATTTATCAGACACTATTACACATATTGATACTTTTAGTGTTAATTCACAAGAATCAAGTCCAACAGGAATTGCTTTTAATTTTGATGGAACAAAAATGTTCATTTCTGGTACTAATGGAGATGAAATAAATTTATATAACCTTTCAAGCCCCTACGATATCTCAAGTCCATCATTTGTCACAAATTTTAATCTTAAAGGTGAAGATACTGCACCGTTAAATTTAGCAATAAATAATGATGGAACTAAGTTTTTTATGAGTGGAAGTCAAAACGATGCAATTTATGAATATTACATTACAGATTTAGGAAATTTCAACGAAGATGTAGGTTTAAATAACGGAACAATAGTTAGTGGCACATCATTATCCTTAAAGTTATCTGGTGATACTTTTGTAGATTTAGGTTCTGGAGGGCTCACAACTGGAATAGGAAATCAAGTAATTCTTGGTAATATTCCACTAGGCCTAACACCAGTTTTAACTTTATCCTCTGGTAATACAATTGCCACTCTTAGCTTTACAGGCACAGCAACTAGCAATAATTCTTTAAATAATGTTACTGATATTACATTTACATTTAATAATAGCGCTTTTACTTCAAGTACAGCTGCAAGTTTAGGAAATGCGATTGGCTATAGTACTAATGTGGGAATACTTTTTATTGATAATGAAAATTACTATTTAATATATATAGGGCCAAATTCTTATAATGTAGAAAATATAGAATATAGCAGTAGTTTTTCTATTGCTGCACAAGAAATTAACCCACAAGAAATTGAATTTAATAATGATGGTTCTAAAATGTATATTATGGGATCTACAGGTGATGATATTAATCAATATGACCTTTCTACAAACTTTGACACTTCCACAGCTACCTACAATAATTCTTTTTCTGTAGGAGGACAAGAAACAAATCCTAACGGATTAACTTTTAATAATGATGGAACCAAAATGTTTGTTGTTGGAATTACTGGGATAGATGTAAATGAATATAATTTATTATCCCCTTTTGATGTTTCAACAGCAGGATATACTCAAAATTTTTCTGTGAGTAGTGAAGAAACATCTCCAAGAGATATCTATTTTAATTCAGATGGAACAAGAATGTTTTTAGTTGGTACAAACAGTGATACTGTTTTTCAATATAATTTAGGTACTGGTTATGATCTTTCTACAGCATCATATTCTCTTAATTCTTATGATGTAAGCTCTTTCGAAACGATTCCAAGATCAATTAGCTTTAATCATCAAGGTACATCAATGTTTATTTTAGGAAGTAGCGGAGATGATATAAACGAATTTAGTCTTACAGGAGCTTTTGATATTAGCGCTCCAACTTTTCTTAGAAATTATTCGTTTAAAGGACAAGAAACAACATCAACAGGTTTTACATTTAATTCTAACGGAACAAAAATTTATGTCGTAGGGACAGTAAATGATACGGTATTTGAGTATAATTTAATTTCAAGCTTTACTGAAGAATCTTCGACAAATAATGGATCTCTAATTGCCAGTCAATCTTTAGAAATCTATTTAGTAGGTGGAGCATTTAATGATACTGATGCAGATAATAAACTTTCTATTGGAGGAGGCTCAGAAGAAGTTGACATAACAAACATTCCAAGTGGATTCACTTCATCATTAGATTTAAGTGAAGGAGATACCAAAGCAACATTATCACTATCAAGTAGTGCAACTTTACATGCAGATATTAATGATGTTAGTAGTTTATCTTTTACTTTTAAAGACGATGCATTTTCTTCTATTTCAGTGTCAGAAGTAAAGAATGCAATAGGATATTCTAGTGATATTGGAGTACAATTCGATTTTTGCCCAAGAAATATCAGATATATTGATGCCGATTGGGTTGGAGGATCTGGTTCTGGTGGTAGACCAAATACCACTGATGATTTAAAAGGTGTTTACGTAGATGATGATGTAACTTTAGATGCTATATCAGATTGTTTTTGCTTAGAGGTTACTTCTGGTAACAAATTTACACTTGCTGCTACTAGAAATATTGAAATTAGTGACATGCTAAAATTAGATGGTGAAATTAGATTAGCTGGGGGAAGTCAATTAATTCAAACTCATACTGGCACAAATAATAGAGTTGGAACGGGAAACCTTTATATAGATCAAACAAGTAAAACTACAGATATTTACGGGATAAGTTATTTGTCTTCACCAGTTACTACAAATGGAAGTTTAAATTACACGGTTAATGGAATTTTAAAAGATGGTACTACTCCAACATCATCTAGTTCTACCCCAGGCTCAATAGATTTTGTGTCAGGTCCAGATGGTGATACTGGATCACCTATTGAAATAGCAAGTACTTGGATATATGGATATTTAAATGCAACAGATGCAAGTGGTTGGGTTAGAAAATTAGAAACTGGTACTTTTAATCCAGGTGAAGGGTTTTCTTTAAAAGGACCTCAAGGTTTGCAAAACTACACTTTTGTTGGAACTCCTAATGATGGCGAATACTCATTTACACTTTCTTCAAGCTCATTAAGTTTATTAGGAAATCCGTATCCTTCAGCTTTAGATTCAAATGATTTATTTGCAAGTAATAGTGCACTAGCATCACTTTATTTTTGGGAACATAAAGCAGATAACGGAGATCATGATACTAATGCATATATTGGCGGATATAGTGTGAGAAATGCTGGAGGTGGAACAGCTGCAAATACTGCAATTACTGGTACTGGAGGACTGGGAGGTCATACGTATACATCACCAGATAGATATATTCCCGTTGGGCAAGGTTTTTTTGCAGAAGCTACACCAACTGGAGGAACAATAACAATTAACAATACTCACAGAAATTATAGAGCATTAAATAATAATTCTGTTTTTTTTAGAATTAAAAATGAAGATGAAGATGATATATACGACGTTGATGAAATTGATTCAGATAATATAGATGATGAACCTATAGATATTGATGAAGTTGAAAACAACGTTGAAGATCCAAAAGATGAAATAGATCCATCTATAGAAATTCCAATGTTAAAAATTGGCTTCGAATATCAAGATAATAATAGTAATCATATACATAGGCAAATTGGAGTAACTTTTAAAGAAGGGAATTCATTTAACTATGACAATGGTTACGAGAGTGCGATTTATGACTTAGGAGATGCTGATTTATATTTTAAATTTTCAAATAGTGATTCAAAGTATGTTATCACAGGAATACAAAAAATTCAGGAAAATATAGAAATACCATTAGCAGTTAAAGTAGGTAATTATGAAACTGTAAAAATTATGGTTGATACTGTCAATTTTATTACGAATAAAAAATTTGTTTTAGTTGATAAAGTTAAAAATACAGCACAAGAATTAAGCAATAGTATTAGTATAAACTTAACAAAGAATACTACATATGAAGACCGATTTTTCATCAAAGTAGAAAATGAAAACACAGCATCTACTAAAACAGAAATACTTGATAAGTATAACGTTAAAGCTTTTTTCAACAAAGAAAACCAAGAAATAGTGATTATAAATAATCAGATAGAAATAAAAAGTGTGCAATTATTTAACATATTAGGGAAGGAAATTAACAGTTGGAAAATAAATAAAAATAGCTCGCAAGATATTCGTCTTAGAATAAATACAGCATCAAAAAGAGTTACTATTTTAAAGATAAAAACTGAAGCTGGAAATGTTATCAAAAAAATATTAATGAATTAATTAGTATTACTTTTCATTAAGTTTTCTTTTTATATACTTTTGTGTAATGGAAAAATTAAAAAAACGTTGGGGAATTATTAGCAATTGGGCAATAGTGGCTATTCTTATAGTTTTTGCAATCAATGGATCATTTTCTGCTTGGGTTGCTAAACCAATTACTGCTTTTTTTGGATTATCCCCAGAAACGTTACACCCTTGGTTATATTGGCCACTTAGAATTTTACTCATTTTTCCTGTGTACCAAATTACCCTTCCAATTGTTGGATGGTTATTTGGACAATTTAAATTCTTTTGGGCTTTTGAAAAAAAGTTTTTAGCAAGAATAGGTTTAGGCTTTTTATTTAAAAATTAAACCTCAATCGTAGTTTTTACTTCAGGTTCATTTTTATCTTTTTTAAAAACGTAGGTATAAATCCACATAATTGTAAAAGTTGGTATTACATCCAGAAAAGGTAATGCCTCTTCTATAAATGTAATTACTGCTGCAATTTTACCTTCTTTTCCTTTGTACATTTTTGTCATTGCATACGCAGAAACGGGCGCCCATACAATATCAGTAAACGGAATAAATCCAATAGCGTCGAAAATAAGGCTTAAAGCAAGTTTTTTATATTTTGTATTCATGTAATGTTTTAATTATACTTTTATTAAATCAAAATTCAAGCCAAAACTCATGAAAATTGGTAAGTTTGTTACGCTTTATAAAAATAGTCATTTTAATGGATTTTAATAATTTCTTGTCAACACTTAACACTCTTAAAAATAACGATTTAGGCGGATTAGAATCGCATTTTAGATTAGCTCCACAAATGAGATTACAATATAATGAAGAAAAAATTAAGGCGAAGGATCCGAAAAAAGCAGCAGTTTTGGCATTGTTTTACCCTAATAATCAAGGAGAAGCCTGTTTTTTATTAACGCAAAGGGCTAGTTATAAAGGCACGCATTCTGCACAAATTAGTTTTCCTGGCGGGAAAATTGAAGAGGATGATACAAACTTAGAAGAAACGGCATTAAGAGAAACTTTTGAAGAAGTAGGTGTCTCTAAAATATATGTTACTATGATAAGAGAGATGACAGCTGTTTATATACCGCCAAGTAATTTTTTAGCAACGCCTTTTTTAGGCTACGCAACTACAAAACCAAATTTTATCGCCAATAATGAAGTTGCTGAATTAATTGAAGTAAAAGTTGATGATTTATTAGATGATAAAAATATTTCTTCCGTAAAAATGTCTACTTCTTACATGGAAAACATAGATGTACCTTGCTTTAAATTAAATAACCATATTGTTTGGGGTGCCACAGCAATGATGCTAAACGAAATTAAAGAGCTATTTAAGCAAGCAAATGTTTAATTGTTTTGTATTTTAGCCGATTAACAATTAAAACCTCAATTTAATTATGCCTTTATTCAAAGAAAATCCTTTTGGACATATTTTATGGATAAAAAAATGGCTGATTAGAATTCTAGGCGTAATTTCTCACGGTAGATATAGACGCTTTAACAATCTTCAAATCGAAGGATCTGAAATTATTAGGAATTTACCAGATAACAACGTCTTATTTATCTCTAATCATCAAACATATTTTGCAGATGTTGCCGCTATGTTTCATGTATTTAACGCTTCACTTAAAGGACGAGTAGATAATATTAAAAATATTGGGTATATCTGGAACCCTAAATTGAATTTATATTATGTAGCAGCTGGTGAAACGATGCGTTCTGGAATTTTACCTAAAATATTTGCTTACGTTGGTTCTGTTTCTATTGATAGAACTTGGAGAAGCGAAGGAAAAGATGTAAAAAGACAAGTAAAAATGTCTGATATTTCTAACATTAGTACCGCCTTAAGTGATGGATGGGTTATTACGTTTCCGCAAGGAACAACTACAGCTTTTAAACCAATTAGAAGAGGAACTGCACATATTATTAAAACCTACAAACCAACAGTTGTACCTATTGTTATTGATGGTTTTAGACGCTCTTTTGATAAAAAAGGATTACAGATTAAAAAGCGTAATGTCTTACAATCTATGGTAATTAAAGAACCCTTAGAAATTGATTATGAAAATGAAGAAATTGCTGATATTGTTACTAAAATTGAACATGCTATAGAACAACATCCTTCTTATTTAAAAGTTCTTTCTGTTGATGAATATGCTAAACAGGAAGCCGAATTAAATAAGAAAAGAGAATTCTGGAGCTAAATAGCTTTTCTGTATAGCAACATTACTTTTTTTTATTAATAATTATAAATTATATTGATAGAAATTCATATTTTTATCAAATAATCTTATACTCATGACCATCACCCAATTAAAATACGTTTTAGCTGTTGCAAAATATCAAAACTTTACTGTTGCCTCAGAACATAGTTTTGTAACACAACCCACGTTAAGTATGCAAATTCAAAAGTTGGAAGACGAATTAGATGTACAAATATTTAATCGTGCTAAAAAACCTATTGAATTAACAGAAGTTGGTAAACGTATTGTTGAACAAGCTAAAGTTATTATAGATGAAAGTAGTCGAATCGTAGATATTATTCATCAAGAAAAAGGATTTATTGGCGGCGAATTTAGGCTTGGTATTATTCCAACTGTCATGCCAACACTATTACCCATGTTCTTAAATAACTTTACAAAAAAGCATCCAAAAGTTCAATTAATTATTGAAGAATTAACAACCGAAGAAATCACACGAAAACTTTCTGATGGCTCTATTGATGCTGCTATTGCGGCTACTCCATTAGAAAGTAATGATATTATTGAACGTCCATTATATTATGAACCTTTTGTAGGTTTAATTCCAGAAGATCATCGATTATATAACAAAACCAGTATTGAAATCGATGAATTAGAAATGGACGATATTTTACTCCTAGAAGACGGTCATTGTTTTAAGGACAGTGTAATTAATCTTTGTAGAACCTATAAAAGTGATAAATCAAAGAGTTTTCAATTAGAAAGTGGTAGTTTTTCTACATTAGTTAAACTTTCAAAAGAAGGTTTAGGAATGACGCTTCTACCCTATTTACATACCTTAGATTTAAATGAACTGGATAAAAAACACTTACGTGAATTTACAAATCCACCTCCTGCACGAGAAGTTAGTTTAATTTACCATAATTCTCAACTAAAACTACAGATTATTAAAGCTCTAAAAGATGCTATTGATGGTGTTGTTCGAGGTGCAATCACATTTTCTGATGTAAAAATTATTAGCCCTTTACAGAAAAGGTAATTCTTCTATTAAACAAAAAAGGAAGCTGTATAGCTTCCTTTTTTTTGTTATAAATATATACTCTTAAGAATACATTTTCTCACGTAATTCTTTAATTTTTGGATCCGTTAAATATTCATCAAAAGTTGCATGTCTATCAATAACACCTTTAGGCGTTAATTCAATTATTCTATTCGCAACCGTTTGCGCAAACTCATGATCATGTGTAGAAAACAATAACGTCCCTTTAAAATTAATTAAAGCATTGTTTAACGCCTGAATAGATTCTAAGTCTAAGTGATTTGTTGGTTCGTCTAGCATTAAAATATTTGCTCTTTTCATCATCATTCTAGACAACATACAACGTACTTTTTCTCCTCCAGAAAGCACATTACTTTTCTTTAAAGCTTCTTCACCAGAAAAAATCATCTTTCCAAGAAACCCTCTTAAAAATACTTCTTCTCGTTCTTCTTCCGTTTGTGCATATTGACGTAACCAATCAACTAAATTTAAGTTTCCATTTTGGAAAAAACTTGAATTATCTAATGGTAAATACGATTGTGTTGTAGTTACACCCCAAGAATACTTTCCTGCATCTGCTTCTACATTTCCAGATATAATTTGATAAAATGCTGTAATTGCTCGTGAGTTTTTAGAAATAACAGCCACTTTATCTCCTTTATTTAAGTTGATGTCAACTTTAGAAAATAAAGATTCACCTTCAAAATCTTTTGCTAATCCTTCAACATTTAAAATTTGATCTCCAGCTTCTCGATCACTTTTATAAATAATTGCTGGGTAACGTCTACTAGAAGGTTTTATATCTTCCACGTTTAATTTTTCAATCATTTTTTTACGTGATGTTGCTTGCTTAGATTTTGCAACATTGGCAGAAAAACGACGTATAAATTCTTCTAATTCTTTCTTTTTATCTTCTGCTTTTTTGTTTTGTTGTGCACGTTGTCTTGCCGCCAATTGACTAGATTCATACCAAAACGTATAATTCCCAGAATAATGATTTATTTTACCAAAATCGATATCAGAAATATGCGTACAAACCGCATCTAAAAAGTGTCTATCATGCGATACTACAATTACGGTGTTATCAAAATTAGCTAAGAAATTTTCTAACCAAGCTATCGTTTCAAAATCTAAATCGTTTGTTGGCTCATCCATAATTAACACATCTGGAGAACCAAATAATGCTTGTGCAATTAAGACACGTACCTTTTGTTTACCATCCAAATCTTTCATTAAGGTATAATGCAAATCTTCTTTAATACCAAGATTAGACAACATTGCAGCAGCATCCGAATCTGCATTCCAACCATTCATTTCTTCAAAAACTATTTGAAGCTCCCCTATTTTCTCTGCATTTTCATCAGTATAGTCAGCATATAAATCATCAATTTGTTTTTTAATTTTAAACAAATCTTTATTTCCCATTACCACAGTTTCTAACACTGGAAACTCATCAAAAGCATAGTGGTCTTGAGATAAAACCGACATTCTTTTTCCTGTCTCTAAATGAACATGACCCGAAGTTGGATCTTGAATACCCGATAATATTTTTAGAAATGTAGATTTTCCAGCACCGTTTGCGCCTATAATTCCGTAACAATTTCCTTGAAAGAATTGTGTGTTTACTTCATCAAATAAAACTCGTTTTCCAAATTGAACTGATAAATTAGAAACTGATAACATTGTTTTGCTTTTAAATTTTGTGCAAAAGTAAGAAATTGATTCCTATTTTATTAAATAGAACAGGACAAGTTTTAACACCTTTTGTACTGGTTTTGTAACTCTTTTAACAGGGAATTAACAACAATAAAATATTGAGTTGCCTAAATTTGTGTGTTTCCAAAGATGATTTTGAATAATGCTGAAAAAAATTAAATATATACTCCCCATTTTAATGCTTTTTATGGCTTTAATTAGTTGTAAAACTGAGCAAGTTAGTACCTACACTTATTTTGGAGGAAAAATTATAAACCCAAAGGCTAAATTTGTTTTACTTTTTAAAGAAGATAAAGTAATTGATACTTTGTTTTTAGACAATGAGAATAAGTTTATAGGAACTTACGATTTTACTGAAGAAGGTTTGTATTATTTTGAACATGGACCAGAAAGTCAATATATATATTTCCAACCAAAAGACAGTATTTTAATACGATTAAACACGTGGGAATTTGACGAAACACTTGTTTTTAATGGTAAAGGTTCTGAAAGAAATAATATTCTTATTGAAAGCTATTTAGAAACAGAAAAAGAACAAAAGGAGTTTTATTCATTGTATAAACTGTCTCCTCAAGAATTTCAAGCTAAGACAAATTCTTTAGAGAAAAGGAAATTAGAAAAATTAGCTTCCATATTACAGAATAATCCTAACGAATCTGATGGGTTTAAAGAATTAATTAATGTAGCTCTTACGTATCCTATTTATAGCGAAAAAGAACGATATCCAATGGTGCATAGTAAAGAAAATGGATTGGCAAATTTTCCAAAAACAGATTCAAATTTTTATCAGCATAGAAAACGGATAAATATTAATAACAATGCGCTTAAAGACTTTTATGTTTATAATCGATTTTTAACAAATTATCTATACAACAACACGTATTCATTAGGTCATAAACCGATGAAAGACGAATATACATGTGAATTTACTGTTGATTTATTAAATACAATCAATGATAAATTTACCTATGAAGAAATTAAAAACGAATATTTAAGTCATACAGTAGTAACTCATTTTTATAGAAAATCTAGTTGCAATGTTAATACAGATGCTTTTACAGAATACTTTAAGTTAAGTACTAGCGAAAAAGATAAAAATAAAATTAAGCAATTATTAAATGATAGTGATCAAGTAGAAATTGGCGACAAACTTTCTAATTTCACTTTAATTGATTTCAATAATGCAACACAGGAATCTAATGCTATTTTAAAAGGAAAAAACTCTCATGTTTTCTTTTGGAACCCTAAACATGTTAGAAAAGGCTATATCGTTTCTAAAATTGGTTATTTATCTAAAAAATATCCTAACATTAACTTTATTCAAATAAAAATTGATGGCAAAAAAGTTGATAAAATTGATAAGTTAGATGTTAAAAATCAGTTTTATATTGATACAACCAGTGAAGCAAATAAATTCTTAACTAGTAAATATCCAAGATCTATATTGGTAAATAAAAAGGGTATTGTAGTAAATGGGTATGCAGCACTCTCTTCTAGAAAGATCTACAAACAATTAGAAGAGTTATCTAAACATTAAAATTCTTTTCCTTTAGTTTATTTACACTACATTTGCACGATTTTAATTCTCAGTGAATTAATTTATAGATTACTTACTACCAGAATATTAGTAATCTAACGTCCAAAATATAAAGAATCAGGTTTGCAAATACTGGCGTTTGTGAATCTACAAAAGAGACACAGATGTCAACATTTTTAGAATTAGGTTTAAAAGAACCTATCAATAGAGCATTAACAGATTTAGGGTATGAAAAACCAACTGTTATTCAAGAAAAAGCAATTCCTCAAATCATATCTTCAACAGACGATTTAAAAGCATTTGCACAAACAGGTACTGGTAAAACAGCTGCTTTTAGTTTACCAATATTAGAACTTTTAGATGAAAATAATAGCAATGTACAAGCAATTATTTTATCACCAACTAGAGAGTTAGCAGTTCAAATTGGAAACAATATAAAGGACTTTTGCAAATATCAAAAAAACGTAAAAGTAACTACTGTTTATGGTGGTTCTAGCATGGAAGATCAAATTAGATCCTTAAAGAAAGGGTCACAAATTGTTGTAGGAACTCCAGGTAGAACTGTAGATTTAATAAAAAGAAGAGCTTTAAAATTAGGTAACGTTCAATGGCTCGTTTTAGATGAGGCCGATGAAATGTTAAACATGGGCTTTAAAGACGAATTAGATAAAGTATTAGAAGCTACTCCAGATACAAAACAAACCTTATTATTTTCTGCAACATTCCCTAGAGAAGTTGAAGCGATTGCAAGAAATTATATGACCAATCCAGTAGAAATTACTTCTGGAGAAAAGAATTCAGGTTCAGAAAATGTAAGTCATGAGTTTTATGCTGTTACTGAAAGAACAAGATATCCAGCTTTAAAAAGAATAGCAGATATAAACCCAGATATTTATGCCATCATTTTTTGTAGAACTCGTAGAGAAACACAAGAAGTTGCCGATAATTTAATAAAAGATGGATATAACGCAGATTCTTTGCATGGAGATTTATCTCAAGCACAAAGAGATTCTGTGATGGGTAAATTCAGAAAAAAAACAATTCAAATTTTAGTCGCTACAGATGTTGCTGCACGTGGTTTGGATGTTACTGAATTAACACATGTAATTAATCATAAATTACCAGATCAGATAGAAAACTACACACACAGAAGTGGTAGAACCGGTAGAGCTGGAAACAAAGGGATTTCTATTGCTTTAGTAAACGGTAAAGAAAAAGGTAAGTTACGAGTTATAGAAAGAATTATAAAAAAGAAATTTGTAGAAGGAAAAGTACCTACTGGTAAAGAAATTGTACATAATCAATTGATGAACTTAATAGATAAAGTTCAGAAAACTGAGGTAAACGAATCTGAAATTAAAGAGTTTCTACCTACAATTTATGATAAGTTAAAAGACTTAGACAGAGAAGAATTAATTCAAAAATTTGTCTCTCTAGAGTTTAATTCAATGTTAGCGTATTATGAAAACTCTAAAGATTTAAACGATTTAGGTAGAGAAAACTCTAGATCTAGAGCTACTGCAGATAATATGACGCGCTTCTTTATCAATATTGGTAGAAAAGATAGTTTGAATCCAGCTAAATTAATTGGTTTAATTAACGATCAAAATATTGGTGATAAGATAGAAATTGGAGCGATTGATATTTTAGATACGTTTTCTTTCTTTGAGATTGATAAAAATTACGAAGAAAAAACATTAGCTGCTTTTGGAGATAATCAACCTGATTTTGAAGGTCGTTCTGTAAATGTAGAAATTACCAAGAAAGAACGTTCTGGTGGCGGAAGAAGAGGCGGAAAAAAACCTTTTGGAAAAAAAGATGGAGGATTTGGAAGACGTAGAAGTTCTGAAGGATCTTCTAGAAGAAGTGGTTCTGGAGGAGGAGATAGAAATAGATCTGGACGTTCTGATAGACCCGATAGAAATTCTGGTGACAGAAAATCTGGCGGTTTCGGAAGAAGACGTAGAGAGCGTTAGATTTTTAAAACCTTATAAAATAGAGAACCTCGCAAATTGCGAGGTTTTTTTGTTTATAAATCATATAATAAAAATCATTAACTTCGTTACGACTTGACATTGCTGATAAAAACCGAAAAATATATTAGTAAGCATTTTAATGAAACCAGATTCTGTAAACATATCACAAATAATAAATGAGGTAACTAAAAAACCTGATAGTGATTATTACGTAGTTTGTTGGATTAAAAATGAAGTTGATGGAATAGAGATTGAGAATGAATTATATAAAAATGTATCAAATTCAATTTTTTTCCTTGACTCTAAATTTCAATGGAAAATATTCAAGAAAGAAAACAATGAATCTTCTGGATATATTTTATATTTATCTAAAGATATTTTAAATAATCCAACCTTAAGTAACCTTCATATAAACAAAGTAAGACTTTTCAATTCAGGTGAAGTACCTTTATTTAAATTGAGTCCAGGCATAGAAAAAAGAACCCAAGCAATTCTTGAAATGATTGATGAACTTTTAGGATCTCAACTTAATCATAAAGATGATGCCATACTCTCTCTGTTAAACACCTTTTTTGTGTATTGTGATGGACAATGCAATATTAAATCAATAGTTTCAAACAATAATTCTAAAACTAATGTAGTCTATAAATTCAAAAAACTAGTTGATGAAAACGTATTGAAAAATCATGAAGTAGCCTTTTATGCAAAATTACTTAATGTCACTCCAAAATATTTAAATGAATGTGTACAAGAAGTATTAAGTGTAAGTTCAAAAAATATCATCATTGAACAATTACTTATGAGATCTAGGCATGCTTTAAAATTTTCAAATAAATCGATAAAAGAAATATGTTTTGAATTAGGTTTTTCTTCTCCAGATTATTTCAGTTACTTTTTTAAAACTCATACCGGAATTACACCTACCACGCTTAGAAAAAGTTAACTTTTCCTAAATTCTAAGGATTTACCGTAATTTTCACATTGTTGCAATACAATTACTAATGTAATTTGCAACAAATCATAATCATGGACAGAAAAAAATTCATACAAACTACGGGAATTGGCTTAGGATTTGCTCTAATTCCAGGAATCCTCCAAGGCAAAGAGTCAAAAACTAAAAATTCTCTTTCAAAAAATGTACAGCCAAAAATCATTAAAGATTCCGAAGGCGATGTTTTAAATGTAATCGGTGATATTCAAACCCATAAATTGATTGGTAGTGATACTGATAACCAATTAGTTGAATGGGTTGATAATGTTGAGCCTGGAGTTGGTATTCCTCCACATATCCACACCAAAGAAGACGAAATATTTAGGGTCATTAAAGGACAAATTGAAATAATGGTTAATGGAAAAACAACGGTCTTACATGAAGGTGATGTAGCTTTCGCCCCCAAAAACATACCCCATTCTTGGAAAGTTGTCGGAACAGAAAAAGCTAAAATGATTACCTCTGCTTTCCCTGCCGGGATAGAATATATGTTCAAAGAATTATCAAAACTTCCAGCGGGTCCTCCCAATTTTAAAAAAGTAGCTGAAATTTGTGCGAAACATGGAATTAGCTTTGTCTAATACAAATATTTAGCACACAAAGGTGATCAAAAAACCAAGCAATTTGCTTGGTTTTTTATATATCAATATTTTAACTAAAAACTACTCATTCATCATAGCAGCAGCTATTTTCTTGTACGTTCCATTCGCTAGTTTTTCTCTAATCGCAGAAAAAGCAGTGATAGTTTCATCAACATCTTCTTGGGTATGTCTTGCAGTAGGAATTAAACGTAAAATAATTAATCCTTTTGGTATTACTGGATATACAACTATAGAACAAAATACACCGTGTTTTTCACGTAAATCGTGTACCATAGCCATGGCTTCTGGTATGTCACCTTTTAAGAATACAGGAGTAATACAGGTTTGTGTAGTTCCTAAATCGAAACCAGCATTTCGTAAACCAGATTGTAAGGCATTGGTTATTTTCCAAAGATTCTCTTTTAATTCTGGCATGGTTCTAATCATATCCAAACGTTTTAAAGCACCTTTTACCATTGGCATTGGTAACGATTTTGCAAACATTTGAGAACGCATGTTATATTGTAAGTATTGTACTACATCTTTATCTCCTGCAAAGAAAGCACCAATACCTGCCATAGATTTTGCAAAAGTTGCAAAATACACATCGATTCCATCTTGTACACCTTGCTCAAATCCTGTTCCTCTTCCACCCTCGCCTAGTGTTCCAAAACCGTGCGCATCATCAACTAATAACCTGAAATTGTATTTTTCTTTTAAGGCAACTATTTCTTTTAAACGCCCTTGCTCTCCACGCATTCCAAAAACACCTTCAGAAACTAACAAGATTCCTCCGCCAGTTTTTTCTGCCATTCTAGTAGCTCGTTTTAAGTTTTTCTCGCAACTTTCTATATCATTATGTCGATATACAAAACGTTTTCCTGCATGAAGTCTAACACCATCAATAATACAGGCATGGGTATCCATATCATATACAATAATATCATTTTTATTGACCAAAGCATCAATAGCAGACACCATTCCTTGATATCCGAAGTTTACTAAATACGAAGCTTCTTTATCAACAAAAGCAGCACATTCTTGCTCTAATTGTTCATGATATTTTGTATGACCAGACATCATTCTTGCTCCCATTGGATAGGCTAATCCATCTTCTGCTGCCGATTCTCCATCAACTTTTAAAACCTCTGGATGATTTGCTAATCCTAAATAATCATTAATACTCCAAGTAATTACTTTTTTACCATTAAAAGACATTCTATTAGAAATTGGCCCTTCTAATTTTGGAAATACATAGTATCCTTCTGCCTTATCTGCCCAATTACCTAATGGACCTTTATCGCCTTTTATTCTCTCAAATAAATCTTTTACCATTCTTACTTTTTGATTTTTAAGTTGTGGCGAAAATACTATTTTTTTAATAGCTAATCAAATAGGTGAAAAACCTATTCTTTAAAAATGAAGAAATATTTATGATTATAGAAACCCCTGTTCTTTCATCCAGTTATCAGAATATATTTTATTCATATAACGAGAACCATGATCTGGAAAAATAACAACCACTACACTATCTTTAGTAAAATAGTCTTTATCTGCATACTGCTGCGTAGCTTGCATAACAGCACCAGAAGTATATCCAGGAAAAATACCTTCTAATTTTACAATGTCTCGGGCTTTAAATGCAGCATCTTTATCAGTTACTTTTTCATAGACATCAATAATATCAAAATCTGTAGCGGTAGGAATTAAGGTTTTCCCTAAACCTTCAATTTTATAAGGACAGATTTCATTGACATCAAATTCACCTGTTTCATGATATTTTTTTAACACAGAACCAACAGCATCAACGCCTAAAATTTTTATCTGCTTATTTTGTTCCTTTAAGTATTTACCAACTCCAGAAATAGTTCCTCCTGTTCCACTTGCAACAACTACATGCGTTACTTTACCTTTAGTTTGTTTCCAAATTTCTGGCCCAGTAGAAACATAATGTGCTTCAATATTTAACTCATTAAAATACTGATTAATATAAATCGAATTTGGTGTTTCTAAGTGAATTCGTTTTGCAGTTTCATAATAGGAATTAGCATCATCTGCAGCTACATGCGCTGGACAAATATGTACCTCCGCTCCCATCACTTTTAGCATATCAATTTTATCTTGGGATGTTTTATCACTTACCGCCAAAATACATTTATACCCTTTTACAATGGCAATCATTGCTAATGAAAAACCTGTATTTCCTGAAGTAGTTTCTACAATGGTGTCGCCTTTTTTAAGGATTCCTTTTTTCTCGGCGTTTTCAATAATATGAAGTGCAATTCTGTCTTTTGATGAATGACCTGGATTAAATGATTCTAGTTTAGCGTAATACACACCTTTTAAATCTTTAGTAATCGTTTGAAGTTTTACTAAGGGTGTTTGACCTACTAATTCTAAAATATTATGGCTAATCTCCTGATTTCTTGTCATGCTACTTATTAGATTTCATAAATAAAGCCTTATAGATTGAAGTGCTATAAGGCTTTATAAATTTTCAATCGAGGGCAAAAATACGTTTTACCGATTGAAATATAAAATTCTATTAAGGTTTTACTAAAATCTTATCAATTTTATTCTCTAATGCTAAGAAGAACGTATATTCTCTCGCTGTTTCTTTTAATGCATTAAATCTTCCTGAAGCTCCGCCATGCCCTGCTTCCATGTTTGTATGTAAAAACAATAAGTTATTGTCTGTTTTTAACTCACGTAATTTAGCTATCCATTTTGCTGGTTCCCAATATTGAACTTGAGAATCGTGTAAACCTGTTGTGATTAACATATTTGGATATGCTTTCGCTTCTACTTGATCGTATGGTGAATATGATTTAATATAATCGTAATATTCTTTGTCTTTAGGATTTCCCCACTCATCAAATTCTCCAGTAGTTAATGGAATACTTTCGTCTAACATCGTAGAAATTACATCAACAAAAGGAACCGCAGCAATAATTCCATTATATAATTCTGGATTCATATTTACAATAGCACCCATTAATAATCCACCAGCAGAACCTCCCATTGCATATAAATGTTTTGCAGATGAGTATTTATTATTAATTAGGTATTTAGAACAATCTACAAAGTCGTTAAATGTATTTTTCTTGTTTAGCATTTTACCATCTTCATACCATTGACGTCCTAAATATTGACTTCCTCTAATATGCGCAATTGCATAGACAAAACCTCTATCTAATAAACTTAAACGTGTTGTACTAAATCTATCTGACACTGTAGAACCATAAGAACCATAGGCATATTGCAATAACGGTGTGTCTTCATTAATCTCAGTATCTTTATGATATACCATCGATACGGCTACTTTTTTCCCATCTCTTGTTGGTGCCCAAACACGCTTACTTAGATAATTTTTCTTATCAAATTTCCCTCCTAAAACTTCTTGCTCTTTTTTGATTTCTTTTGACTTATCTGCCATGTTAAAATCAATTACAGAATTTGGTGTTGTTAATGAAGTATAAGAATAACGAATAATATTAGTATCGAAATCAAAACTAGAATACACACCAGCAGCATAAGTTTCTTCATCGAATGGCAAATAATAATCTCCTTTATTATCCCAACTCTTAATTCTTACTTTATTTAAACCTTCGTTTCTTTCTTCTATGACCAAATAGTCTTTAAAAATTGAAACATCTTCCAATAAGGTATCGTCTCTATGCGGAATTACATCTACCCAGTTTTCTTTTGATGTTTTATTTTCTGGAGTTTTCATCAACTTAAAGTTAGTAGCTCCATCTTTATTTGTTTTGATGTAAAAATGATCTCCATAATGAGAAATATCATATTCTAAATTACGCTCTCTTGGCTGAATCATTCTAAATTCTCCGTTAGGATTGTCTGCCTCTAAAACACGATATTCAGACATTACTGTATGATACGATCCAATTACTAAGAATTTTTTAGATTTTGTTTTATAAACAAATGTCCCGAATGTATCATCTTTTTCATGATAAACTTCTACATCTTCTGAAGCTGGTGTTCCAATAACATGTTTAAATATTTTTGAACTTCTTAAAGTTAATGGATCTTTCTTAGTATAAAAAATAGTTTTATTATCATTTGCCCAAGTAGAACCTCCTGTAGTATTCTTTATTTCATCTTTATAGATTTCTCCAGTCTCAAGATTTTTAATTCTCAAAACATATTGTCTTCTACTTACCGTATCTGTAGCAAATGAAACTAATTTGTTATTTGGAGAAACTGATAATCCGCCTAATTGAAAATAATCATGTCCTTTAGCCTCATCATTCACATTAAACATTACTTCTTCTTCAGCATCTAAATTACCTTTCTTTCTACTAAAAATTGGATATTGGTTTCCTTTCTTATAGCTAGTGATATAAAAATACCCGTTACTTTTATAAGGCACAGAAGCATCATCTTCTTTAATTCTACCTTTCATTTCTTGAAACAATTCTTCTTGAAAATCTTTTGTAAAACCTGTTACCTCTTCAAAATACGTATTTTCTTCTGTAAGATAATCATACACTTTTTGAGTTTGTGCATCTTTTTCTTTAGCGTTTTTCTGCTCATCTGTTAAACGCATCCAGAAATAATTATCTATTCTTTTATCTCCGTGAATTTCTAATTCTTTTGGTTGTTTTTCTGCTATCGGAGCTTTTCCATCGGTACTTTTCATAATCTT
Source organism: Lutibacter sp. Hel_I_33_5 (assembly GCF_007827455.1). NCBI lineage: Bacteria > Pseudomonadati > Bacteroidota > Flavobacteriia > Flavobacteriales > Flavobacteriaceae > Lutibacter > Lutibacter sp. Hel_I_33_5. The sequence continues at coordinate 30,492 of NZ_VISM01000001.1, read as the reverse complement.
AGTCTCTTTTTTACAAGAAGTTGCAAAAATAAGGCTAAAAACTGCAGTTGTAAGCAATATTTTTTTCATTTTTAGTTTGATTTTGATTCCGAGTGAAAATAGTACATTTGTTGTTAAATTATTCTTAAAATAATTATAAAATGTTTTTAGGGTTAGAAGAATATATGATTCCTTGCATAAACAAGCAACTCTTTGGGTTTGACTGCCCTGGTTGTGGAATTCAACGTGCGCTTCTTTTTCTAATAAAAGGCGAATTTGTTGCTGCCTTTAAAATGTATCCAGCTATTTATACACTTATAACTTTTGCTGGTTTTGTCTTAATAAATATGAAGATAAAGTTTAAATACGCTCAGAAGATTATTTTATACCTAACCATCATAAACATCATTATCATCTTAACAAATTATATCATTAAATTAAATTCTTAAAATGAAACAAAAATTACAATATTCTGTTCTTATTTATGTTTTAGCTATTCTTGGATTATTACTTTGTTGTTGTGCAGGATTTGGTTTTATCCCTTCTGGAATTGCTTACTATATTGCTAAAACGGAATTAAAAAAGTATCATTTAAATCCTGATGAGTATGATAATCAAGATAGTATTTATACTGGTAAAATAATTGCATTGGTAATATTAATAATTAATTTGATTTATTTACTAGTAATAATTTATAGATTCTACACCATAGGATGGGATACTTTTATGGAACAATACATAGAAATGCAAGAACAATTAAGTTAATAAATAAAAAGGGAGCCAATTGGCTCCCTTTTTATTTATATCAGTATTTTCTATACTTAAAATTCAGAAATTGTTTTCTTTATAATAGCAATACAATCTCTAAGTTGCTCTTCATTCATTACCAAAGGTGGTGCAAAACGAATGATATTTCCATGAGTTGGTTTTGCTAATAAACCGTTATCTCTTAGTTTAATACAAATATCCCAAGCCGTAGAACTTTCTTCAGTATCGTTAATTAAGATTGCATTTAACAACCCTTTACCTCTAACAGATTTCACTAATTTATTTTCTTCAGCAAAAACAGATAATTCAGCTCTAAATATTTGTCCTAAAGCTTCTGCGTTTTCTTCTAAATTTTCTTCTTTTACAACTTCTAAAGCTGCAATTGCAACGGCAGCTGCAATTGGATTTCCTCCAAATGTTGAACCATGATTTCCAGGTTTAATTACATTCATGATGTTATCATTAGCTAATACTCCAGAAACTGGATAGGCTCCACCACTTAATGCTTTTCCTAAAATTAAAATGTCTGGTTTTACATTTTCATGATCTACCGCTAACATTTTACCAGTTCTTGCAATCCCTGTCTGAACTTCATCAGCAATAAAAAGTACATTATGTTTTTCACATAATGCTTTTGCAGTTGATAAATATCCTTCTGAAGGAACATACACTCCTGCTTCTCCTTGAATTGGCTCCACCAAGAAACCTGCAATGTTTTTATCGCTTTCTAATGTTTCTTCTAATGCTTTTAAATTATCGTATTCAATTTTAATGAACCCATTTGTAAACGGTCCAAAGTTTTTACGTGCAACTGGATCATTAGAAAATGATATAATAGTTGTAGTACGTCCATGAAAATTATTTTCGCATACAATAATTTGCGCATCATTTTCATCAATTCCTTTTACTTCATATGCCCATTTTCTACATAATTTCAAAGCCGTTTCTACTGCTTCTGCACCTGTATTCATTGGCAATAACTTATCAAAACCAAAAAGTTCTGTTGAAAACTTTTCATAAGTTCCAAGCATATCATTATAAAATGCTCTTGACGTTAATGTTAAAGTTTTTGCTTGGTTTACCATAGCATCCACAATTTTAGGATGACAATGTCCTTGATTTACTGCTGAGTAAGCTGATAAAAAGTCGTAATACTTTTTACCTTCTACATCCCATACATACACGCCTTCTCCTCTACTCAATACTACTGGTAGTGGATGGTAATTGTGCGCACCATACTTGTTTTCTAAATCGATCGCTTGTTGCGAAGTTAATTGGTCTAAAACAGCCATTTTTAATAATTTTTAATTTATAAAATAACCATTCCTGTTCTACCTTTATCCTTTCGAAGAACTTCGAAAATTCAGCGTGGGAAAGAAATCATCCCTAGAGATTACAAAAGTAATAAATATTTTTCAAGTGACTTATTAAAAAAGTTTGTGTCATAATTGTACAACAAAAAATCAAAAAAATGGATCAATTATTACAAACTTACAATCAAATTACAGGATCTTTTGGTCCTTTAATCTCAGCAATATTAATTATTATTTTAGGATGGTTTATTGCAAACTTGTTCAAAAGATTAACAAGAAAATTAGCGAATAAATCTGGCTTAAACAAAACATTAAGCAGCAGTAAATTAAACTTAGGAGAGTTATTAGGAAAACTTATTTACTTCTTAGTAATGATTTTTGCTTTCATTCTAGCTTTAGAAAAATTAGGAATGACGAGTGTTTTAGAACCTGTAAAAAACCTATTAAATGGTTTTACTAGTTTTATTCCAAACATTGTTGGTGCTGGTTTAGTTGGATACATTGGCTATATGCTTGCAACTATAGTTTCTGAACTAGTTGGTTTATCAGGAGAGACCATTCAGAAATTTGCTCCAAAATTACGATTACCAGAAAACATCAATTTAGTTACAATTTTAAAGAAAGTTGTTTTCATATTTATCTTTATTCCTTTATTAATTGCAGCCTTAAACATCTTAAGTATTAGTTCTGTTTCAGAACCTGCAACTGATATGTTACAAAGTTTCTTTGAAGCAATTCCAAAAATATTAGTAGCAACAATTATTATGATTGTATTTGTGGTTGGAGGTAAATTCTTAAGCGGATTTATTAAGGACTTATTAGATAGCTTAAACTTAAACGAAGTAATAAAAAGTGCTAACTTATCTTCTTTTGTTGGTAAAGCAAATGTAGAAAAGCTAATTGCGAATATCGTTTATGCTTTTATTATTCTTTTTGGATTGATGACTGCCATCGACAAATTAGAATTCTCTAAACTTTCTGAAATTATGAATACTGTAGTTAATCTTTCTGGAAACATATTATTCGGATTGATAATTTTAGCTATCGGAAATTGGGTTGCAACTATTGCAGCGAATAACTTTATGAAAAGTGGCGACAACAAATTTGTTGCAAGTATTATAAAAATAGCAATCATCGCTGTGTTTCTAGCAATAGGATTACAACGAATGGGTATTGCAGATGATATTATTAACCTAGCGTTTGGTATTACATTAGGTGCAGTTGCATTAACAGTAGTTTTATCTTTCGGATTAGGCGGAAGAGCCGCAGCTGGAAAACAAATGGAAAAAATACTAGATAGGTTTAATAAAAAGTAAAGTCCCGAGTTCTCCCTATTTAAGCGAAAAGCACCTTTAAGGTGCTTTTCTTTATAATTTAAAATCAATTTTTAGTATCTTTAAACATTAAATTTTTAAAAAAGTAGTATGAAAAAAACAACATTTTATGGCGTAGCAATTTTATTTTTAGCTGGAAGTATTTTTACATCGTGTAAGTCCAAAAAAAATGTAGTATCAACTAATAAATCTGAAATAGTAAAAACCTTAGATAATGTTATTGGAGGTGATACTGGCGATTATATTGGTGATATAATGGATAAGCAAGCCAAAGAAATTAGAAAAGCACTTCCAGGTTCTAAAGTAGAAAGAATTGGTGAAGGTATTATACTAACAATGGGGGAAAATGCAGTTGGTTTCGATTCTGATGAAGCTACTTTTACTATGACAGCAAAAGACAACTTAAATAAATTAGTGCCTATTTTCAAAAAATACATCAATACTAATATTGTGATTTATGGTTATGCTGATAGTACAGGTACTGAGAATCATAATCAAAAACTTTCTGCTAATAGAGCTAGTTCTGTAAAAAGTTACTTAACACAAAATAGTATTAATTATAACCGAATTAAAACAAAAGGTTTAGGTACAAAAGACCCTATTGCTTCTAACGAAACTCTTGAAGGAAGAAGCAAAAATAGGCGTGTAGAATTTGCAATTTTCGCCAATAAAGAAATGATGAAAAATGCTAGAAAAGCCACTAATTAAAAAAATAATCAATAGTTTACAACTTAAAAGACCATTCATTCTGAATGGTCTTTTTTATTTACTTCTTAGATGATAAAACTAATAATTCTAAGCGCTTAATTTCCCTCAACAACGCTTTCTTATCCATTTGCATCCACGTATAAAACTTTAACATAGACGAACCCATGATACTTAAACTACCAAATATTCCCCAGCGAATTAACTCATTAGTTTCATCAGTATTAAAAAATTGAATCGCGCAATAAATAAATAGTACAAACCACAGAACTTGTACAATACTCATAACAATAAGTATCCATTTATTTTTTCCTGAAAAGATTCCAAATATCATTTGAAAAATGTTTTGCTCGTCTAATTCATCATAAAATTTAGCTTCCTCTTGCGTTAAGGTTTCTTTTATTAATGCATCAATGTCTTCTAATTTATTCATGGTTGTATTTTTTTAATATTGATTTTAATTTTTCTCTCGCATGAAAGAGTCTCGATTTTGCTGTTCCAACAGATATGTCTAGTATTTCACTTATTTCCTTTAATGTATATTCCTCTCTATAAAACAAGGTTATTACTTGCTGATGATGATTTGATAACTTATTAATTTCTTCTCGTATTTTTTTATGATATTGATTCAGCTCACCATCATCATTTCCTTCTCCTCTATTCCTTTGTGTATTTTCTGAATAATATTTTTCAAGTTTGTTTTGATTACTTTTTTCTTTCCTAAGAAAATCAATAGCTTTTCTATTAACAATACTGATAGCCCACGGTTTAAATTTTTCAGGTTGCTCTAATGTTGATATCTTATTAAGAATAATCGTCCAACTTTCTTGTGCAACATCTTTAGCAACATCTGCATCTTTTACATACCAAAAAGCCAATCTACAAAAATGTAGGTGCCACTTTTTTACCAATAAAGAAACGGCAAGTTTATCACCCGATTTATATTTTAGAATCAGTTCTTTATCAGAAAACTTGTTGTTTGGTTTCATATATAGCTACATCCTATAGACGTGTAGTTTAAAAAAAGGTTCAATTTATTTTTAAAAGTATGAAATATTTAGTTTTCATCTTTTCAAATGATAAGTTTTCATAGTTTTGCAAACCAATTAAAAAGTATGCCACGTAGAGAACGAAACAAATTTGTAAAGAAGAATCAAGTTTTAGAATTAAAAATTGAAGATTATGCCTTTGGTGGAAAAGGAATTGCAAGAATTCATTCTGATGAGGGTAGCTTTGTTGTTTTTGTTCCTAATACGTTGCCTGGACAATTGGTAAAAGCACAGATTAGTAAATCTAGCAAAAAATACGCTGAAGCTAAGTTAATTGACGTTTTAGAGCCTTCTGAGAATGAAATTGAAGTTCCCTATCAAGATATTCCTGGAGCGCCTTATATTCAGTTACCAATCGATTTACAACATCAGTATAAAAAAGAAAGTACTTTATCACTTTTTAAACGTATTGGAAAAGTAGAAAACATAGAAGATCTGTTTGATGAATTTATTACATCACCTAATGTATTTCATTACCGAAATAAAATGGAATATGGCTTTTCTGCAATTGGATATGATAGAATTAATAAAACAGATGCCGATTTTTTCACTCTAGGTTTTAAAAGACGTGGTGTTTGGTGGATGGGTGATAATTTGGATAAAGATTCTGGTTTGTTTGACAAACAGTTAGAAGATAATTTAAAAAACATAAGACAGTATTGTGAAGATACTGGTTTAGCGCCTTGGCATGGACCAAGAAAAGAAGGATTCTTTAGATATTTTGTAGTTAGAAAATCGTTTAAAACGGATGAACTCTTATGTAATTTAGTAACCACATCACCAGAATTAGATCAGTTCGATTTACAAAAATTTGCAGCTTTCTTAAAAGATATTTTAGGCAATCGTTTAGCTGGTTTATTACATACTATAAATGACGAAACTGGCGATAGAACCATTGCAACTTCTGGCAGCATAGATTTGGTCTACGGAAAAGATAAAATAGTTGAAGAACTATTAGGTTTAAATTTCGAAATTAGCATGAAAAGCTTCTTTCAAACCAATCCTAAATCCGCAGAAAAACTATATAATAAAGTTATAGACTACGCATTAGAAAACAAAGAGGCAATTGATAATACTGTGGTAATGGACTTGTTTTGTGGTACGGGAACTATAGGGCAAATTCTTGCATCAAGAAGTGAAAATGCAAAAATTATTGGTGTTGATATTGTTGCTTCGGCTATTGAAGATGCTAAAGAAAACGCAAAAAGAAATAATATAGAAGGATTACAGTTTTTTGCTGCTGATGTTGGTAAGTTTCTAAATCAACATCCAGAATATAAAAACAAAATTAGAACCATAATTTTAGACCCTGCTAGAGCTGGAATTGCGCCGAAAACTTTAAAAAAGATTATCGATATAAATGCAGATAGAATGGTCTATGTTTCTTGTAATCCTGCAACTCAAGCTAGAGATACGGAGCTATTAAGAGAAGCTGGCTATAAACTTAAAAAAATTAGTTTGGTAGATCAATTTCCACATACAAGCCATATAGAAACTGTGGTATTGTTTGAGAAATAAATTGAATGTTTATTCGTTGAATTGTTGATGATATGTTTATCTGTTTATTTGTAGTAAATTGCATTAAAAACTATGAAAACATATTCATTCGAAAAACTATTGGTTTGGCAAGAATCTATCATTTTGGTTAAAAAAATCTACAGCATCACAAAAGAATATCCCTCCGAGGAAAAATTTGGGTTAATAAGTCAATTAAGAAGATGTTCGGTTTCTGTTGCCTCAAACCTTGCGGAAGGAACTTCAAGAAAAACCAATAAGGATAAAGCTCGGTTTACAACTATTTCTTTTAGCTCTGCAATGGAATTGTTAAATCAACTTATAATTTCAAAAGAATTAAACTTTATTTCTGAAAATGATTATATATTGCTCCGAGAAAAAATAGAGAAAATAACCAATATGTTAAATTCACTTCGAAATACGCAAATAAACGCATAAACAAATCAACGTTTACTTAATGAGAAAACTAATTTTACTTGTCGTCTTAACGTTAATTTTTGCTATTTCTTGCGAGAAAGATGATATCTGTACTTCAAATCCTATAACACCAAAACTTGTATTGCGCTTTTATGATGCTACTACTCCAACTTCTTTAAAAGATGTTGCTGGTTTATACGTTTGGGCAGAAGGAAAAGATAGTCTGTTTATAAATGACACCAAAGATTCAATTTCCCTGCCATTAAATAGTCAATCAAATCAAACAGTTTATCACCTATCTAAAGGAACAGATACTGGAACTATTACCATAGATTATACACCAGAAACTGATTTTGTTTCTCGCTCTTGCGGATTTAGAGTTATATTCAACAACGTCACCTTAACAGAAAATAATACTTGGATTACAGATTTATCGACTACATCATTAGAAACTATTAACAATCAAACAACTGCACATGTACAAGTATTTCATTAGTGTTTTGCTACTGTTTGTGTTTGCAAATAGTTTTAGTCAGGAAGAAAAAAATGATACTATTGTTTACAAAACTTCGTATGGATTAAGAGTTGGTGTTGATTTAAGCAAACCTCTAAAAGGCGCTATACAAGGTAATAGTAACGGTTTAGAGTTAGTTGGCGATTATAGGATTACAAAACGTTGGTTTATTGCCGCAGAACTAGGATATGAAGAAGAAACAAGCAGCGAAGACTTTTCAAATTCCACTGCAAAAGGAAGTTATATGCGATTGGGAATGAACTATAATGCTTATAATAACTGGCTTGACATGAATAATGAAATTTATGTTGGATTTAGATATGGTTTAAGCCTTTTTGATCAAACTATAAATAGCTATACGCCAAATGTAGTTACGGGTGAAGCAAATACACTTCCCTATTTTCCAGCTGATTTAGTGACAACTCCAATTACAGAAACAGGTTTAAATGCACATTGGACTGAATTTATTATCGGTGTAAAAGCAGAAACTTTTAAAAATTTATTTCTTGGATTTTCATTGTCTTATAAAGTTTTAGTGAGTGTTAAAGATCAGCAAAACTTTAAATCTTTATACGCTCCAGGGTTTAACAGAATCTTTCAAAGTGATACTGGTTTTGGGTTTAACTATACATTATCGTATACAATTCCGTTTCAAAAGAAATAACCACAAGTTCCAAAAACAGCAAATTTTTAATCTTTTTTGCAAAAAAATTGAGACTAACGCCTAGATTTTAGTAAATTTAGCATCCTATTTGTAAACTCCTATAGAATGAATAGCATACCAAGTGTAGATTTATCCGACTTTTTATCGGACGATGAAAGTAGAAAAGAAAAATTCATTGCAGAAATCGGTCATGCATACGAAAACATTGGTTTTGTAGCCTTAAAAGGTCACTTTTTAGATGATACCTTAGTCAACGATTTATATACAGAAATCAAGAACTTTTTCGATTTACCTGAGAATGTAAAAGAAAGTTATGAAATTCCTGGAATTGGCGGACAAAGAGGCTATGTTTCTTTTGGAAAAGAATCTGCTAAAGGTAAAAAAGAAGGCGATTTAAAAGAATTTTGGCACTTTGGTCAATATGTAGATGCAGATTCAAAATACGCAAAAGAATACCCAGATAACGTTACCGTTAATGAATTACCAAACTTTAATAAAGTTGGTAAGCAAACGTACCAAATGTTAGAGAAAACGGCTAAATATGTCTTACGTTCTTTAGCCTTACACTTAGATTTAGAGGAAACTTATTTTGATAAGTATATAAAAAGTGGAAATAGTATTTTACGCCCAATCCATTATCCGCCAATAAAAACAGAACCTAAAGGTGCAGAACGCGCTGCGGCTCATGGAGATATTAACTTAATTACATTGTTAATGGGAGCGCAAGGAAAAGGTTTACAAGTACAAAACCTTGCAGGTGATTGGATTGATGCTGTTGCAGAGCCAGATGAATTAATGATTAATGTTGGCGATATGTTATCACGTCATAGTAATAACAAGCTAAAATCGACTATTCACCGTGTTACTAATCCGCCAAAAGAACTTTGGGGAACCTCACGATATTCAATTCCATTTTTTATGCACCCTATTTCTGATATGAAATTAGATGTTTTAGAAAATTGTATTGATGAAGAGCATCCAAAACAATTTGATGATATTTCTGCTGGAGAATTTTTAGATGAACGTTTAAGAGAATTAGGACTTAAGAAATAGTATGCAGTTTTAAAGTTACAGTTAGCACTTAGTTGCTGACTGAAAACTCAAGACTGAAAACTCAATACTGAAAAAATGGATTTACAAGATCAATTAAAAAATTTATTTCCAGAACATAAAGTCACAGAAAAAGTGGTTGAAAAAAAGCCAGACATTTGGCTACAAGACGCCCCTTTGATTTTTAAATACGAAAAAAGAAAAGGGAAACCAATTACAATAATAGAAGGCTATACTGGCGCAACATCCGATTTTAAAAAACTAGCAAAAGAAATAAAAACGAAGTTAAGTGTGGGTGGTTCTTTTAAAGATGAAAAGATTATCATACAAGGAGATTATAGAGATACGATTATGCAAATGCTAAAAGACAAAGGTTTTGCAGTGAAACGTGTTGGAGGTTAAAAATTAAGTAATTCATTTTAAATGAGTTACTTTTCTTTTTTTACACCAACTATGTTAAATAAATTATATTAAAAATAAACTAACCAAGTAAACGTTTTCAAATTATGAAAGCATCTTTTTTACACATTACCAATGGAGATAGTACTACAAACTATCTTCAAAAACTGAAATTTAAAGGTGAAATTATTACCTGGAGAGAAATGCTTTGTGAGGGTAAAACCACTACAGACGTTGGTAGCGAGCATTTTTGGAAAAACAGATTCGATTTTCTTAAGACTTCTTATAAAACTACCAAAAAGACTTTTATTGACTATACTTTAAAGGAATATAGAAATCTTTGTAATCAAAAACAACAAGACGAAATTATCTTGTGGTTTGAGCATGATTTGTTTTGTCAAATTAATATGCTTGCAGTAATTAGCTGGTTAAAACGTTATCGAAAAGGAAGAAAAATCTCTTTAGTGTGCAGTGGTAAAATTGAAGGCTCAAATAAGTTACATGGATTAGGAGAGCTTTCTGAAAATCAATTACAAGAACACTATAAAAATAGAGTAACATTATCACTAGATGATATTGAATATGCAGACTATATTTGGCAATTATATTGCTCTGATAGTCCGTTGCGATTAGAAGCCATTTATGCGTTTAACCCGATGTCTCCATTTATCTATTTAAAAGATGCATTACAAGCACATTTACAACGTTTTCCATCGATAGAAAATGGTTTAAACTCTATTGAAAATACTATAATTAACACTTCAAATAAAAATACATTAACCTCTAAAAATCAATTAATTAATACATTATTAAATGAGCAGGAGGTTTTTGGATTTGGAGACATTCAATATGAACGAAAAATTGATTCGCTTAAAAAGCTATTCACTTCTTTTAATCCAGTAAAACTGTCTAAAATTGGACAACAAGTATTAGAAAATCAGAAGAATTATTATGCAGATTTACGTTCTGACACTTCTTATTTAGGCGGTGCAAGAAAATATAGTTTTTTGCATCATAATGCTACGGGAAAATTATTGCAAATAACTTCTTAAATGAAAATTAAAGAATCTGAGCTTATCTTAAATCCAGATGGAAGTATCTATCATCTTAATTTAAGACCAGAACATATTGCTACAAATATTATTTTTGTAGGAGATCAAGATAGAGTTGATAAAGTAACCCAATATTTTGATTCTATTGAATTTACCACTCAAAAGCGTGAGTTTAAAACAGTTACTGGAACCTATAAAAACAAAAGACTTACCGTTATTTCTACCGGAATTGGTGCTGATAATATTGATATTGTACTTAACGAATTAGACGCTTTGGTTAATATCGATTTAAAAACAAGAGAAATTAAACCAAAACACACTACGTTATCAATTGTTAGAATTGGAACTTCTGGTTCGTTACAAAAAGATATTCCTGTTGATAGTTTTTTATTGAGTTCTTATGGTTTGGATATTAACGGAATGCTCCGCTCCTATTTAGTTGATGAGATTTCTCACCCAGAAATAGAACATGCTTTTGTTGCACAAACCGATTGGAATACTAAAAAAACGTATCCGTTAATTATTGCAAATGATAAAAATTTAGAAGAAAAATTGCTTTCATCAACAATGTATACAGGTATTACCGCTACAGCTGGCGGATTTTACGGCCCACAGGGACGTGTTTTACGTTTAGCGCTACAAGATGATGAATTAAATAAAAAGATTGATAATTTCAACTATAAGGGACTTAGAGTAACCAATTTAGAAATGGAAACTTCTGCTATTTATGGTTTAGCTAAATTATTAGGTCATAAAGCCTGTTCTTTAAACGCAATTATGGCAAACAGAGTAAACGGAATATTTAGCAAGAATCCGGAAGAAACAATAGATAAATTAATAAAATATACATTAGACAAATTAGTTTAATACATGACAGACTTAAAAGTTGGTGGCGTACCAGAACATTTTAACTACCCTTGGTACTTAACACTAAAAAATAAAGAATACACAAAACAAAATATCAATCTGCGTTGGAAAGATTATCATGGTGGCACTGGACAAATGTGCAAAGCACTGCGTTCTGGAGAGGTTGATATTGCCATTGTTTTAACAGAAGGAATTATTAAGGATATTGCCGCAGGAAATCCATCTAAGATCGTACAAACATTTGTAAAGAGCCCACTTATTTGGGGAATTCATGTTGGCGCTACATCATCCTTTAAAAAAATAGAAGATTTAGAACATGCTACCATAGCTATAAGCAGATTCGGTTCTGGCTCACATTTAATGGCAATAGTAAATGCCCATAATAATGGTTGGGATTTAGACAAACTTAAATTTAAAGTGATTGGTAATTTACAAGGCGGAATTGATGCGCTTACAAACGGAGAAGCAGATTATTTTATGTGGGAGCATTTTACCACCAAACCTTTGGTAGATAATGGTACTTTTAGAAGAATTGACGACTGCCCTACTCCCTGGCCTTGTTTTGTTGTTGCAGTAAGAAATGAAGTTTTAGAAAATAATTTTACAGAGGTTAAGAAAGTCTTAGACATTATAAATCATCAAACAGAAGATTTTAAAGACATAAAAAATATTGATTCCATCTTAGCTGAAAGATATAGTCAGCAGTTAGAAGACATTCAAAAATGGCTTAAAATAACGGAGTGGAACGAGGGAAAACCCATCACAAAAAATTTAGTAACAAGAATTCAAAATAAAATGATCTCCTTTAACGTTATTGAGGAGAAGAAAAATTCTGGTGAATTCATAAAAAATATGTACATTTAATTTTTAAACTATTAACATGAAAAAAATAGCTCTTTTAGCCATTTGTATCACAGGTATCCTTTGTTTTTCTTCTTGTAGAAGTACCAGCAAACCATGTGGTTTAGCAGAAAACACAACGATACAATCTACAATACAGCCTATAAATGGTATACAAAAAGTATAAATTAATTTTATACGGATTAAATATTCTAAAGATATTCTTACTATTCAAATTCAATGAGTCCGCTTTTTTTTAAGCGGATTTTTTTATGCTGAACTTGTTTCAACATCACATTATCATTACGAGGAAGAATAACGAAGTAATCTGATAATTTAAAAGTAGAGATTGCTTCGTTCCTCGCAATGACAAAACAATAGAAATCACCAATCAATTGACGACAGTCCAAGAGAATTTAAATATTCATTTGTTTTAGAAAAATGCTGATTTCCAAACCAATATCCTCTATTGGCACTTAATGGCGATGGATGTCCAGATTCTAAAATATGATGTTTCTTTTTATCAATCAATTTTACTTTTTTCTTTGCAAAACCGCCCCAAAGTAAGAAAACAACGTTTTCTTTTTGATTAGAAATTTCTTTAATAACAGCATCCGTAAACGTTTCCCAACCTTGTTTTTGATGACTTCCAGCTTCATGTGCTCTTACTGTTAACGTAGCATTTAACAATAAAACACCTTGTTTAGCCCAAGAAGACAAATCACCACTTTCTGGATATTCTTTACCTAAATCGGTAGTTTGCTCTTTAAAAATATTAATTAATGATGGAGGATGCTTTATTCCATCTTTTACAGAAAAACACAAACCGTTTGCTTGATTTTCTCCGTGATAGGGATCTTGGCCAATAACCACCACTTTTACATCATCAAAAGAACAATAATTAAAAGCTGCAAAAATGTCATCTTTTATCGGAAAACATTGATGACTATTATATTCTTGAGAAACAAAATCTATTAACTCTTTAAAATAAGATTTATTAAATTCTGATTGTAAAGAAGTATTCCAGACGTTGGCAATGTTTAATTTCATTTTTCAAAGGTAGTTTTTTAAATAAATAATTTAGCTAATTGAGAACGGTATTTATCTTGTGAAAATAATTACAGATAGTGATTCAGTTACTAAAAAAAATAGTTCATTCTATGAAACTCATAGTTAATCAAATGAACTACTTATTTTATTAAATGGTGTACTCTATACACTTTAAGGTAGTTTAAATTTAAAAACTATTAAAACAAAAAATTAAAAAAAATATTATGAATACAAAACTATTTTTTCTCGCATCATTCTGTTTACTAATTTCTAATTTAACGCAAAGTCAAAATGTAAATATTCCAGACTGGGAATTTAAACAAGCTTTACTCAATTATAATCCAAGTATTGATACCGACAATAATAATGAAATTTCGTTAACAGAAGCAGCAGCTGTTACAACTTTAAATATTTCTAATCGTCAAAGCCAAGAAGACATGGGAGGATGTCCTGATCCAAATGACCCTGCGTGTGTAGGTGGTGGTGGAATAACTTCTTATGGTATTTCAGATTTTACAGGTATTGAAGCTTTTACAAATTTAACTTCATTAACATGTAAAAATAATGAGCTTACTAGTTTAAATGTGTCTGCATTAACTAATTTAACTTATCTAGACTGTTCCTCAAATCAAAATTATGGTGTTACAATACAAAGTTTTCCCGGAATTGGTACTTTAGTTTTACCTAGTTCTGGCAGTTTAGAAACACTTATAACTAATAATAATAATCTTACATCTTTAGATTTACAACAGCAAACATCTCTAACAACTTTAAATTTAGGTTCAAATAGAGTTACAATGTTAGATGCATTAATGCAAACCTCTTTAGTAAGTTTAGTTTGTAATAGTAATAATATGAATACACTTATTTTACCAAACACAAACTCATTAACCACTATAAATACAAGTTTTAACAAAATAACATCTTTAGACACTTCTCCTTATACTTCTTTAGTAAGTTTAGTTTGTAATAATAACTTAATAAATTCACTTTTACTACCAAATACAAATACCTTAACTACTTTAAAATGTTATATAAACCAAATACCTAGTTTAGATATAATTAACAATGTGGGATTAACTCATTTAGATTGTAGAAATAACCCTTTACTGAGTTTAAATTTAACACAAAATACTGCTTTAACAGTTTTAAACTGTTCTGCAACTCAACTTTCTAGTTTAGATTTAACAACAAACACTTTATTAAATACAGTAGCATGTGGTGGCAATCAAATTTCAAGTTTAGACTTATCTAGACAAACAAATTTAAATACTCTGTATTGTAATTCTAATCAATTAACAAGTTTAAATATAAAAAATGGAAATAACACTTCTATTGTAACAAGTAAGTTTAACGCATCAAATAACCCAAATTTAAATTTAATTTGTGTAGATAATATAACATATGCAAATACTAATTTCACAAATAAGGACAGTCAATCATTTTATTCTGATTTATGTTCTTTTATACCAACAAACTCAAATACAATTAAAGGAACTGTTTCTTTTGATTTTAATAATGATGGATGTGATCCTTCTGATACAAAATCAATAAATACTAAATTAACTAATACTGCTGCAAATACCTCTAATGTAACTTTCACTAACAATAATGGTGAATATTTAATGTATACACAAGAAGCTACAAACAATATCGAAATTTTCACAAATTTACCAAGTTTTTTTAGTGTAACCCCAACAACACAATCTAAAACATTTTCTGGTTCTGGTTCAACAGAAGTTATTGACTTTTGTATCACAGCAAATCAGGTAGTAAACGATGTAAAAGTAACTGTAATACCAACTTTTGAAGCAAGACCTGGCTTTGACACCTCTGTAAGAGTTTACTATGAAAACATTGGTTCTAGTACTTTATCTGGCAATATTGATTTAGCTTTTTTAGACACACAACTTAATTTTTTAAGTGAAAACTCCTCGATTCCGAGTACTACTCTAGGTTCTCAAACAAGTACATTATTAACTTGGAGTTATACAAACTTACTACCTTTTGAAAAAGGTTTTATAGAAGTTCATTTTAATATTAACACGCCTGTAGACCCTATTAACCCTGTAAATGGTGGAGATGAAATTACATACACAAGTACAATAACTTGTACTGATACAGACGTAGATTTAAATAATAATACAAGTAGCGCAACAGAGCCTGTAGTAAACTCTTATGACCCAAATGATATTATTTGTTTTGAAGGAGATTATATAGATACCGTAGAACTACCAAATTTCCTAAATTATAGAATAAGATTCCAGAATACTGGTAGTGCTTCTGCAATTAATATTGTTGTTAAAAATGAGCTAGACGCTGATTTAGATTGGGACACTTTTACGCCTATTTCTGCAAGTCATAATTATAGACCTTCATTAACTGATGGTAATAAATTAGAATTCATTTTTGAGAACATTCATTTAGCAGATAGTTTATCAAATGAACCCGAAAGTCATGGTTGGGTATTCTTCAAGATTAAGCCAAAAAGTACTTTTAGTTTATCTGATGTTGTAGAAAGTACTGCAAACATATTTTTTGATTATAACGCACCTGTTATAACTAATACTGCTAGAACACAACGCTCTAAAATAGCAACACTTACAACTACTGATGCCTTAAGAATTAATGGAACTAGTGTTGATTTAGCGGGTAACATTTCTACAAATGGTGGTGCTGCTGTTACGGAACGTGGTATTGTATATTCTTTAACTTCAGATACAGCAGATCCTCTTATAGGAAGTAGTAATGTTATTAAAATATCTAATGGTACTGGTATTGGTAGTTTTACAAATACAGTTACTAATTTAACACTTAACACACCATATTCTTATAAATCTTATGCGATAAACGCTGAAGGAACAAGTTATGGTTCTGTAAAAACATTTACAACAGCTACAACTGTTTTATCTAGTAATGATATATTCACAAGTAAAAATTTAAGATTGTACCCCAACCCAGTTACAGATATTCTTACTCTTAAATTAAGTAACCAATTTAAAATTAAAAAAATGAAAATATTTACCATTTTTGGTAAATTAATTATGGAAAGTACTACTAAAAAAATAGATCTATCTAAAATTTCTAACGGTATTTATCTTGTGAAAATAGTTACTGATAAAGGTACTGTTTCTAGAAAAATAGTGAAACATTAAATATATACTTAAAGATATTAAAATCAAATTAAGATAGCTTTAAGCGTTATAAAATAAATTAATTAAAAGATAGATTGAGAAACATTTTCAATTAAAATACATAGCAGTATATTTGAAGAAGAAAAAGTTTAGTTTAGTTTAGTTTAGTTTAGTAAAAACACAATATCATAAAACTTTATTTATGATATTGTCTTTTACTTTTTATAAAAAATAGCATTTAAGACGTCAAAGAAATATTTTTAAATTGTAAAAACGAAAAAAAGAGAAATTATCTAAATAAAGTTAAAAGTATCAACTGATAAATTTTTAAACCTTAACTATTAAATAATTAATGTTTTTACTATCATCTTCTATTTTAAATAACCCAAATGAAAATGGTATAATCATATTTGTTTTAGGGATACTATTTATTATATCTCTTTATCATTTTCTCTTATTTTTTCAAATTAAAAAAAAAGTATATCTATTTTATAGTATCTATTCTTTTTTAATTTTTATAAGTTATTTAGATGTTGTAGAAAATGGTTTTATTCCAATACTTATAAAACCAATAATTGGAACTTTAAATTACTTAAGTACAAACTTAGTCTGGACGTATAATATCTTTTATTTTATCTTTCTTTTTACATTTATTGATATAAAACCGTATTCATTAAAATGGTATCGTTTTATTAAATTTAATGTAATATTCTTATTTATTTTATGCTTTATTTTTGAGCTTTTGTATGTAATAACTGGTAATTTAAATTTTATTACAAATGGTAATATAATTTTTACAATTTTAATTACATTATTTTCTTTATCCATCTATATCCCTTTATTTAAAGTTGATAATTCTTTAAAATATTATGCAATTGCAGGAAGTCTTTCGTTATTCATATGTTCAATTATTGCAACCATAATTTATTTATTTGAATTAACTCCAGAAGAAAATGAGATTAGATTAAGTATTTTTTATTTTGGAGTAATATTAGAAAATATTTTTTTCTCTCTTGGTTTAGGAAAAAAACAAAAACTTGTTATTCTTGAGAATGTAGAACTACAGAAAAACATATACAAGCAAAAAGAAAATGAGTTGTTGTTAGAAAATGAAAAAGCAGAAAAAGAAAAATTAAAAGCTACTTATGATAAGGAATTAGCTGAAAATCAACTTTATGCGTTAAGGTCACAAATGAACCCTCATTTTGTATTTAACTCTTTAACTGCAATACAATATTATATAAGCTCTAACAACGTAAAAGCTTCTGAAAACTATTTGATAAAGTTTTCAAAATTAATACGTCAATTTTTTGAACTTTCTAAAGAATCTGAAATCAATATAGAACAAGAAATTAAGTTAATTTCAAATTATTTAGATATAGAAAAATTACGCTTTGAAGATAAATTTACTTATGAAATAAATGTTGACAGCCAAATAGAAACTTCTGAAATTAAATTGCCAACAATGTTAATTCAACCAATAGTAGAAAATGCTATCGTACATGGAATTTTTAACAAGTTGGATAATGGTGAGGTTACAATAAATTTCAAACATGACTCATTAGATAGTCTAAAAGTAGAAATTATAGATAATGGTGTAGGCTTTATTAATACAGAGGTAAAAAACAACAACAAAAGAATGAAATCTTCAAATGTCTTGTCAGATAGGTTACGGTTTTTTAATAAATCTGGAATCTGGAATATAAAATATTCTCAACATGAACTTACCCCTGATTTAAAAGATAAAGGCAACATAACTACATTTATTATTAAGAAATTATACGATAATCTGTAATTTTTTTATGCATTCATAATTTAAGTACTTCCTACATTAATCCTTTTAAATCTTATAAACAGTTTTTCAATTTCTTTTTTTAGAATATTTTTCCAGCTAACTGCAATTTTAGACGCAAAGTATATTATTATTATTATTATTATTCTGTAATTATAATATTCTACGAAACAAGAGCTTCATTAAATGAAACCCTTCATTACTTAAATGACAATGCGCAGTTTATACAATCATTTTTATTTTTAAAGATATTTACCAAGATAAAGAGAAATTAATCTTGAGTAAACTCATTTTTCAATAACCTTTTAAAAAAATATTATGAAAAAAGAAAACTATTTACAAGTGTTTTTAAAAACTCTTAAAAGAGGGTGCATTACTTTTTTATTTTTAATGACCCTTGCCACATTAGGTCAAACTAACATTTCTAATACAGTTACTATTGGAAACCATAATATGTATAAATCTGCATCTGTAAACTCTATAAAAACTGGTGCCTTGTTTAACTATAAATTACATTTAACTGTTTATGGAGATGGAAGCAAAATAATACTTACGGACCAATTACCTCCAGATATAGAGTTTGTAGGCGATCCTTTATATGATATTCAAATTTCACCTAGTGGTGAATTTACATCAATAAACAAAACTCATGTAAATAACTTAATAACCATTTCTTTCACTAGTCCTTTAGATGGAAGTAGTACATATGCAGAAATAATAATTCCTGTTCGTTTTAAAGGAGGCGTAACACCAAATGGCACTATCGCTAGTAATTCTGCAACAATGTCTATTAACAACCAATATACATCTACAAACCAAATAAATGTAGAAGCTCTAGCAATTTTAAATTGGGAGATTACAAAAGAAATTATAGAACCAACTAAAAAAGATAATCAAGGAAATTATGTTGTTTCTCCAGGTGAAACTGCTAGATATAGAATAACAGTACAAGAAAAAAATCCTAGTGAAGATATAGGGGTTTTAAACCTTACTAATATACAACTTTTAGAAACACCACAGCCTGCCAACGCTTCATTCAATCCTGTAAGCGCAAGTGGAAATGGAATTAATCTAAGCGATTTAACTGTAAGTGGAAATACAATTTCAATAAATGCTTTAAAGACTTTAAAAGCTACACATGCCAATAGTAAATTTGAATTAGAAGTAGATGTAACCTACCCAACAAATTTAGCTATAAATACAACTACATGTTTGAACAATATTGCTGGAATTACCGCTAATTACGCATCTTTAAATGGGAATTCAACTTTTACCGAAAGTACTGACCCTAAAGGATCTTGTATATATATAAGCGATTATTGCGTTACAAATGACTGTGGAAATATAGAAACAGAATTCACTAAAATAGTGCAATTTAGTTCTGGAGCTCCAGGTTGTAGTGGTTATTATCAAATAGAATTTAAAAACCCAATAGCAGCAAATAATGCTATTGATAATTTCATTTTTAATGACGATTTCCCAAACGATATAAGTGTATATAAAATTGAATTTTATAACTATAATGGAAATAGTAGTAGACAAGCAATTTCTGGTACATATTCGTTAGATGGTGGTACTAATAATCTTCCTATTACAACTACCTCTAATATAAGTACAATTTCAACAGGTATTGATGATTCTATAAGAGTAGATTTAGACTCTAGCCTTGGTATAAACTGGACCTTTCTAGCTAAAGTATATTTTAATATTAATAGTAATGTATTGCCTAGTACCACCATTACAAACACTGCAAATGCATCATTTAATTTTGCGAACAACACAACTTTATTAACTAAAAATGCTACTGAGTCATTTATCGTTAGTGAACCAAAAGTGAAAATTTTTGTTCAGAAATCTATTTGTGGTAATAGTAATCAATTTTTTAGTCCAGGAGATATAATTCGTTACAGATTAAGAATCTTAAGTACAGGTTCAGACGATTTAAACAATGTAGTAATATCTGATTTATTAGATTCAAATTTTACTTATTTGGGCTCCGAAAGTTCTTATTCCTCTCCTTTAGGTCAAAACCCAGGTTGCAACCCAACGATTTCAGGAAATGTTAATAATTTTAATGTAACTTCAAATCACAGTAATTATGATCCTAGTGGTACGGATTTAAAATGGACAATCCCTAATATTGGTCATAATTGTGGTGGAGAATATCGTATTGATAACTTTATAGAGTTTGATGTTAGAGTTAACAACAATGCTCCCCCAGGTAGATATGCAAATAAATTTACATTAGATGGTGACGAAACTTCTAAAACATCTAGTCCTGTGTATGTTAATGTAAAAGAATTAGCAGGAATTAGAACTGAAAAATTGCAAAGCTTAGACAATGGTACAACATGGACAAACTCTAATTCGATACCAAATGTTTTTCCAGGTCAAGAAATTCTATATCGCTTAAATATAAAAAATTTAGGGAATTTAGAATTTAAAGATTTAGTAATTACAGATGGCTTGCCAAATGTAAATTACACTTTAGGTTCGGAAACAATTTCTGTTTCTACAAATGGTGGAGCATTTAATAATAATACAATTGATTTTAGTGCTACATTAATTAATAATACATTAAAAATTACATCACTAACCAATTATTTATTTGTGTACGGAGATGAAATAAATATAGACATTCCTACTATTGTAAAAAATGAAGCGCAAATAAATAGTACGATTTGTAATACCTTTAGTTTAACTGGTGTAGATTATTTGGATAGAGGTACTCCTATTAATTTATCACCAGCAAATGTCTGTGCTGTTGTAAAAGATAACTGCCCAGGTATAGACAATGCTGATCAATTAGATACAGATGGAGATGGTATTGGTGATGCTTGCGACAATTGTAAAACAAAAAACAACCCTAACCAATTAGATACAGATGGTGATGGAGTTGGTGATGCTTGTCAACCTCCTGTAGTAATTGATGGCTGTATTGATTTTGAAAAAGATTATAATAAAGAAAATTGGCTAAATGATAATTTATTGGATGTAGCTTTTGATTTAGAAGAAGAACAACAAAACATTATTAGATTTACAAATAGTGATAAAGAATCTAGCCTTATTAATAATAAAGATTTCTTTGGAGATTGGTTACAAAAATATCCAGGTAATTGTATGTGTTTCGATTTTCTTATAAAATATGATCCAAAAACGACAACTACAGATACAGCTCCTAAATTATCTATTTATACTGGTAACCAAATAAATAGTATAGCACAACTAAATACTAGACTTAGGGCTGTATTTGTTGGTAATTCAACAAACCAAACATTACCAAATGCTAATTGGAAAAACTATTGCTTACCAATTTACAAAGCTACAAACAATACAGTACCAAATAATGATTTAGGTAGTTGGCAATTATTTAATGCTAATAGCTCTACTCCTTTAACAGGTGCAAATGCTGAAAATGCTTGGAATCAATTAATCACTAATGTAAGTGGTATTTTATTTGATTCTGATTATGACAACGTAAATGATGAAATTATTGCATTAGATAATTTCTGTGCATCAGAATGTAAAATTCCCTGTATTAGTAAAGACCCTAAGGATACAGATGGTGATGGTGTACCAGATGACTGTGATAATTGTATAGAAAAACCAAACACAGATCAATTAGATTCTGATGGTAATGGTATTGGTGACGCATGTGATCCTTGTATAAAAGGTGAAGGGCCAGACAGAGATAAAGATGGCTTTCCTGATGCTTGTGATAATTGTCCAAGAAGATACAATCCACATCAAATAGATGTAAATCAAAATGGTATTGGTGATATTTGTGATCCTATTTGTCAAGAAGGTGAAGATTCAGATGGTGATGGTTATAAAGATGCTTGTGATAATTGTCCAAAAAATCCTAACCCAGATCAATCTGATGAGGATAATGATGGTATAGGAGATGCATGTGACCCAGATTGTATTAAAGGTGATGGTCCAGACAGAGATAATGATGGATTTCCAGATGCTTGTGATAATTGTCCTTATACTTCGAATCCAGAGCAATTAGATTCAGATGGAGATGGAATTGGTGATGATTGTGATAATTGTAAAGAAAAACCAAACCCAGATCAATTAGATGTTAATGGAGATGGTATAGGTGATGTTTGTTTTGATCCTTGTGGTGAAGACAAAGATGGAGATGGAATTGGAGATGATTGTGATAATTGCCCTACAACATACAACCCAAAACAAATAGATGTAGATGGAGATAGTGTAGGTGATGCTTGTGATAATTGTCCTAGAGAACCAAACAAAGACCAAAAAGATTCTGATGGTGATGGTGTAGGTGATGCTTGTGATAATTGTATAGAGAATCCAAACCCAGAGCAATTAGATTCTGATAATGATGGTTTTGGAAATGATTGCGACAATTGTATATATATTGAAAACCCTAACCAAGAAGATTCAGATGGAGATGATATAGGAGACGTTTGTGATAATTGTGAAGATATTTCAAATCCTAATCAAGAAGATATAGATGGAGATGGTGCTGGTGATGTTTGTGATACTTGCCCGTTAGGACAAGATACAGTCACTCAGATAAATATTTCTACTGGGTTTAGTACTGTAACAAATTCACTTATTCCAATAGTAGCAGGGAATGTAGACAGTAAATGGATTTTAAAAAGCGGGCCAAATCCTAATAATAATATTAATTTTGATTCTCCTGGGAATGTAATATCTCCAAACAGTGCTTGGGCTAATTTAATTGGTGCTAGGTATATATCAGAATTTATGACTAATACTGCTTCTGTAGATAACAGAAATACAAACACTACTGAATCTTATCAATTTGAAAGAAAATTTTGTTTATTAGAAAATGGTGATGTAGAATTTGATTTAAGTTTTTTATCTGATAATTGGGCCTCTATTGGTTATCGAGCTGAAGGAGATGTTGTGGTTAATACTATTGTAAGCCACGTACCAAATTCTATAACAACTGCTAATTTCCAAACACCAACTTCATTAATACAAACAATAAACCTTAACCAAGGTACTTATTATTTAGTTATTGAACATAGAGATGATGCAGCAACATCACAAGGGGTTGCTGTTCAAGGAGATATTACTAGCCAAAATAATATAATGGTAGGTGATAACTGTTGTAATAACTTAGGCGCTATTTATGGTAGAAAATATTTAGATGCAAATTGCGATGGTGAATTACAGGCTAATGAAAATGTTTTATCAAACTGGACAGTAAACCTTTATGATAGTTCGAATACCCTAATTGATACTGCTATAACAGATGTTAATGGTTTGTATATATTCTATGGCTTAGAAGCTGGAGATTATACAGTAAGAGAAGAAGCTCAAGATGGCTATTCTTTTTCTAACCCTTATTCTGGAGAGGTTACTGTTACTATTGTGGGTAATGAATTTCAATTAGTTAATTTCTTAAATTGTGAAGGTGGATGTAAAGATACAGATGGTGATGGTATTTGTGACGTTGAAGACAATTGTATAAATACATCTAATACAGATCAAACAGATTCTGATGATGATGGTATTGGTGATGCATGTGATAACTGTAAAGATACTGCTAACCCAGATCAATTAAACTCTGATAATGACACAATTGGAGACGCATGTGATAATTGTCCTTTAATTGCAAATGAAGATCAATCTGATATTGATGGCGATGGGATTGGAGACGTTTGTGATCCATGTATAGATAGAGATGGAGATTTTATTTGTGACGAAAAAGATAATTGTCCAGACAATGCAAATCTAGATCAACTAGATACAGATGGAGATGGTATTGGTGATGCTTGTGACCCTACTCCTTGTGGTGAAGTAGATACAGATGGTGATGGTGAATTTGATGCATGTGATAATTGTCCAAAAATTTCGAATCCTAACCAAGAAGACACAAATGATGATGGAATTGGTGATGCTTGTGATCCTTGTGTTACAGATACTGATGGTGATGGAATTTTTGACAATGTAGACAACTGCCCTACAATTGAAAATCCTGATCAATTAGATTCAGATAATGATGGAATTGGTGATGCTTGTGATACACCAGATATTATTTGTTGTATTGGACCATTTATCGCAGATGATTCAATTCACGAAGTAGTTGAAGATATTGGAGTTATAAGAATAGTAGATGAGTTTACATTTACTGTAGATTCTGAATTTATAACAGATTATAAAGTAAACTTAGTTTATTCTGATATTAAATATACAAATGAAGAAGATAGTAAATTGAATCCAAAAATTTCTTTAGACCCATTAAATAGTAAACTGTCTAATGAAAAAATGGAACTTAAGAATCCTATTTATACCAATAAAGATAATGGCAATACAGTCTTTAATGAAATATCTTGGTGGACAAAAGAGGGTGTAGATTATAAAAAAGAAGCTAAATTAAGTTTGGCCTATAACCTACCTTATCAAAAAGATTGCATAGGTTGTAGTTATGTAGCTACTTTATATTTTAAAGTTTCGGTATTAGATAAGTTTGGTAATTATAAAGAAGAATTAATTTTAAGAGAAGTAGAAGTAAAAGATAACAAGGTACTTTCTACAATAGATGAAAACAAAAAATCATCATTCTTTGTTTATCCAAATCCAGTAAAGAATTATATGAATATTTATTCTAGAGAAGCTGGTAACTCTATATTATATGATTTAAACGGAAAAGAATTAATGAAGTTTAAAATTAAAAGTGGAGACAACAGAATTAATCTGATTAATTACCCTAAAGGTATTTACATTTTAAAAACAAATGGAAATAACTTTAAAAAGACTACTAAAGTTATGATTGAATAGCTTCTTAAAAAACACACCTTTACAAAAGTAAAGGTGTGTTTCTTTTTACATTAAGAGCCTTTAATTGTATATTTGATAAAAACTGCTATTTCATTGAAAGCACTAAAACTGCATATAACACTGTTTGCTATATTAATATGTAGTTTTTCTTTTGCCCAAAACTACACCAATTATACAACAAAAGACGGTTTACCAAGTAATCACGTTTATACCATTTTACAAGATGCTAAAGGCTTTATGTGGTTTTTAACAGACAAAGGCATGGCTAAATTTAATGGTAAAACCTTTAAAACTTTTACAACTAAAAATGGGTTACCAACTAACGATATTTGGGATGCTTTTACGACACCAGATGGTAAAATATGGTATTTTTCAAAATCTACAAAACAAGGATATATAGAAAATGACAGTGTACATGTTTTTTCTAATAAAATAAAAGATGAGATTATAAACCCTCTTTTTTCTATACAGATAAAAGACAGTGTTTTTCCTGCTGGACCAAGAAACACATACAAACTAAAAAATAAGGAGTGGCAAAAAATTAAAGCGCCAAAACCGGTATCAAAACTACATGCTTTTCATCAAGTAATTCATAACAATGTAGGGCATTTTACACCAAATTATGATAAAAATACTTTTGATATATATAATAATCAAAAGAAACTATTAAAACAATTTAAATCAAATTTATATAGTTATAGTAATGGTGCTAGAGGGCAAATTAATGATAGCATTTATTTTTATACTTCAACTAAAAAATATTCTATATTAAACCTAAATTCATTAGAGTTTAAAACTTATAGTTTTAAAGACCAAATTGATAAAACTGCTATAAAATATCCGCGTATTAATTTGGTAGACAAAAAGCTACAAATTACTGGAAAAGGGTTTGTTGGTTTTTTAGATAATAATTTTAAAATTATAAAACCATACTTTTTTCCATCGCATGTAAATGCACATTTTGGTTTTATAGATAGGCAAAACACTATTTGGTTATCTACCTTTAATAAAGGTATTTATAAACTGCCAGCAAGTAAACAACAAGTAACGTATAATTTTATTGATGATAAGATACAGACCTTTAATGTTATTAATAACAACTTGTTAATGGGGGTTTATAATAAAGGATATTTTAAATATAATAAAAAAAGTAAAACTTTTAATCCTTATATAGCAGCTAACGAGTATTGTTTTGGTGCGCAAAATGTAGCTGCTTTAAATAAAACATTTTTCTTAAATAGAACATTTATTACTACCCATAATAATCAAAAAAATAGATTTACAAATAACCAATCAAAGAATAAAAAATTAAACTACATATATGGTGGAATTAAAAAAGTAGCATTTTTTAATTCAGAGATGTATGGAATGACTTCTGGTGGATTTTCTATATTTAATCATAAAACCTACAAAATAAAAAACGAGATAGCTTTAAAAGGTTGTACAGATCTTTTGGTTTTTAATTCTAGGCTTATAATAGCAACAACAAATCGTTTTAAAGAATTAATAAACAATACAATACAAGACATATCTTTTAAAAATGAAAACTTTAATAAACCTATATTAAGTATTAAAGCATTAAGTAAAACAGAACTATTGGTTAATACAGATGGTTTTGGTAGTTATATTACAGATTTAAATACCATAAAACCTTTAATAGGAACAGAACATTTAAGCGTACAAGAAGCATATATTAATAAAAATGATATTTGGTTGGCTACAAACAATGGCGTATTACATCTTAAAAAAAGAACTAAAAAATACCAAGTTATAAGAAATTACACCATAAATGATGGTTTGCCAAGCAAT
This sequence comes from Lutibacter sp. Hel_I_33_5, assembly GCF_007827455.1. NCBI lineage: Bacteria > Pseudomonadati > Bacteroidota > Flavobacteriia > Flavobacteriales > Flavobacteriaceae > Lutibacter > Lutibacter sp. Hel_I_33_5. The sequence continues at coordinate 3,458 of NZ_VISM01000001.1, read as the reverse complement.
AATATTAATACCATTTTTGTTGATGATAAAGAACTTTTTGTTGGTACAAATTATGGGTTAGCAAGAGTGCCTATCAATCAAATAAAAAGTAATTTATTGTTAGATCTTTTTGTTGAAAAAGCAACCTATAACTCCCAATTAATAACATCGAATTCTAGTATAAAATACCAAACCAATGCTACGTTAAGTTTAAAAGCAAATGCTATAAATTTTTCTGACAGCAATACTTCTAGCTTCACTTACAAATTAGAACATATTCAAAATCAATGGAATACAACAGCTTCCAATAATTTTAATTTTAATAGTTTAAAACCAGATTCTTATGTTTTTCATGTAAAATCGGGCACAAAAGAATCAAAATTTAACTTTACTATAAAACCTTTGTGGTGGCAACTAATTTGGTTTAAATTTCTTGTAATTATAGTTTGTGGTGGAATCATAGCATACATTTTTTGGAGGATTAGTATAAAAAATCAAGAAAAGAAAAATAATAAATTATTGCAAGAAAAACAGCTTTCAGAAATACAATTAAAAGCGTTGCGTTCTCAAATGAATCCACATTTTGTATTTAATTCTTTATCAGCCATTCAATATTATATCAATAATAATGAAATAGAAGCATCAGAATTGTATTTGGTTAAATTTTCGAAATTAATTCGTCAGTTTTTTGAATTATCTAAAGAAACTGAGATTAGTATCAACCTAGAAGCAAAACTGATTAAAAACTATTTAGATATTGAAAAACTTCGTTTTAAAGATAAATTTGAATACAGTATTAATATTGATAAAAAGATTAACTTAGATGCTATTAAGCTTCCTACTATGCTTATTCAACCCATTGTAGAAAATGCTATAAATCATGGTCTTTTTAATAAAATTGAAAATGGAACTGTGATCATTAATTTTATACATCTAACTGAAAAAAGTGTAAAAGTAGAAATTATAGATGATGGTGTAGGACTTTTAAACACTAAAAAGAAAACTAGTATAAAAATAAAATCATCTAATGTTTTAGAAGATAGACTTAAATTTTTAAACAGTTCTGGATTATGGGAAATAACATACAAACAAGAAGAGCTAAACCCAACTATAAATGATAAAGGTCACAAAGTAACCTTTTTAATTACTCAAAAATAAAACTATGAATTTAACTGCTGTGTTAATAGACGATGAAATTTCTAATCTAAAAGGATTAGAACAAAAACTGGGTAAATTATTTCCAGATTTAGAGATATTACAAACATTTCAAAAACCAGAAAATGCAATACAGTACTTAAATACTCAACAACCAGATATTGTTTTTTTAGATATTGAAATGCCTAGAATTAATGGGTTTGAGTTGTTATCGCAATTAAATGAAATCAATTTTCAAGTCATTTTTATTACAGCTTATAGCGAATATGCTATTGAAGCTTTTAAACAAAATGCAATAGATTATGTTTTAAAACCTATTGATGATGCAGATTTAGTTCTGGCAATAAATAAAGCAGTAACATTTATTACAACAAAAGAAAATACTCAAAACAATCATAAACTTGTAAACCTATTAACCAATACTTTATCTAAAAACAACAAGATTATTATACAAACGGTTAATGGAACTTCATTCATACCTCAAGAAGAAGTTCTACATTTAGAAGGGTATAAAGGATATACAAAATTTCATTTAATTAATAATACTACAATAGTCAGTTCCTATAATCTAGGTAAATTTGAAAAGGTGTTGAGTTCTATTTTTTTTAAATGTCACAAATCACATATTATAAATCTAGAAAAAGTAAGGCATTTTGATAATGAAGGGTATATTGTACTTGATAATTCTTATAGAGTTCCAATCTCGAAAGCGAATAAAAAAAACATTTTTAGAGCTGTTTTAAAACTTTAGGTGCTAAAAAAACTATAAAGTTCCACTATATATAACTCCATTCTTTGTTACTTTTGTTGCGATTTCAAAGATAGGATTTTGATTAAAAACATATCAGAAAAAACATTACAAGATTTAGAGTTTACAACGGTTTTACAACACGTTGCAGAATTTTGTATCACTGATTTAGGAAAAAATAAAATTAAGAGAACAAAACCCTACACCAATAATAATGCTCTATTTAAAGAGTTGAATTTGGTAAACGAATATCTATCCTCTTTTGAAAGTGAAAATAGAATTCCGAATCATGTTTTGATAATATCATTGAAAATATTGATCGGCTTGCCATAGAAAATTCATTTATAGAAACCGAAGCTTTTCTAAAAATATCGGCTACCTCAACTACAGTGAATGAATTGATTAAATTTTTTAAAAAATTTAAAATTCAGTTTCCTACTTTTTTGAGAATACAGAAACCATCGAGTTTACCACATTTATTATTGAGGAAATTAAAAAAATCATCAATCTGAATGGAGAAGTAAATGACACCGCTTCACCGGTTTTAAAACAAATAAGAAAAGACACCCAACATATTCGCGGTAAAATCGGTCAGAGTTTTTCTAACGCGCTTAGCAGATGTATTGCTTCTGGATATTTAGATGATATTAAAGAATCTGTAGTTGATAATCAGCGAGTTTTGGCTGTTTTAGCCATGCACAGAAGAAAAGTTAAAGGAAGTTTATTAGGCGCTTCAAAATCTGGAGGCATTGTTTTTATTGCTCCACAAGCAACGTTAGCCTATGCAAGAGAATTACAAAACTTATGTACGAAGAAAAACAAGAAGTTGTAAAAATATTACGTGATTTATCTGAAAAAATTAGACCCTACACGCCACTTTTAAAAGAATATATTAAATTCTTAACGCATTTAGATTCCGTTGGAGCGAAAGCAAAATATGCTAGAGAAATAAATGGGTTGTTACCTAAAATAACCAAAGAAAAAAAGATTGATTTTAAAAATGCGGTACATCCCATTTTATGGAAAAAAAATAAGGAGCAAGAAATAACTACCGTACCACAATCAATAAAATTACATCATCAGCAACAAATTATTGTAATTTCTGGCCCGAATGCTGGTGGAAAAAGTATCACGTTAAAAACCATTGGCTTGTTACAAGTAATGTTGCAAAGTGGGTTGTTAATTCCTGTGGATGAACGCAGTACAACGTCTATTTTCGATACGATTCTTACTGATATTGGCGATAACCAATCTATTGAAAATCAGCTAAGTACTTATAGTTATCGTTTAAAAAACATGCGCTATTTTTTACGCAAATGTAATGACAACACACTTTTCTTAATTGACGAATTCGGTACTGGCTCTGATCCAGAATTAGGTGGCGCTTTAGCAGAAATATTCTTAGAAGAGTTTTATGCAAAAAATGCGTTCGGAATTATCACCACTCATTATGCTAATTTAAAAGTCTTAGCCAACGAATTAGAAAACGTTACCAATGCAAGCATGCAATTTAACGAACGCACCTTAGAACCGCTCTATAAGCTGTTTATTGGACAAGCTGGAGTTCTTTTACGTT